>NZ_JBBMFL010000011.1:0-128405 GCF_040095975.1 Alistipes intestinihominis | reverse complement strand
GGCATCGACGTACTGATCTGGGACTGGTATTGGTACGACGGCAAGCCCTGCCTCCACGAGGCGCTCGAAGAAGGGTTCCTCGAAGCGAAGAACACCAACGACGTGAAATTCGCCTGCATGTGGACCAATCATCCGTGGTATATCCTTTACCCGACGAAGCAGACTGACGGAAGCAACGCCTATCCGCCCAGTTTCGATGCCCCGGACTTTTCCTATGAGGAGGCTTTCCGAAGCCTTTCCTACATCGTCACCCGTTATTTCAACCAACCGAACTACTGGAAAATCGACGGAAAACCCGTCATCTGCATCTGGGATGCCCGGCGGCTGGAGCAGAAACTCGGACTGGAAGGGGTTCAGAAACTCTTCACCGAGTTGCGCGGACTGGCCGTAAAACTGGGACATGCGGGCATCCATTTCCATATCACGGGATTCACCTCCGGACACAACAAAGAGGCCGGATACGACACCTCCGGATCATACAATCCGCTGGACTGGATCGCAGGCCGCTATCAATCCAAAGAGATCGAATTGCCCGACTACGGCGTTGCGGCGGCCGATGTGGCGTTCAAAGTCTGGGATGAAGGTTACGAGACGCATCAGGTTCCCTACGTTCCGGCAGTCGGAGCCGGATGGGACTCCACGCCCCGCTACATCGCACCCGCCAACCGTCCCGCGACACCCGACCGCACGAAATGGCCCGGTTGTACAATCTTCGTGAACGAGAGTCCCGCGGCTTTCAAAGCGTTCGTACAAGCGTCGTTCGCTTATCTGAACCGGCATCCCGACGTGCCGCGCTTCGTAACCATCGCATGCTTCAACGAATGGAGCGAAGGACACTACCTGCTTCCCGACAACCGCTTCGGATACGGTATGCTTAATGCCCTGGGTGAAGCTGTCGGATTGCAAAAACTGAATCAAAGAAGAGGAAAATAGTGTATCAGCCGAACTAACCTAAAACGAAAGCATATGTTAAAAAATCCTTTTTCGGTCATAGGAATCATAATCCTATTATCGACCGGAACAGTCTGCATACCCCTTTGGGGATATGCGGCCGCAAACGGCAGCTCACAAACATCTGCGCAAACCAAAACCTCAACCATCAAAGGACGGGTCATCGACGCGGAGGGGATGCCTCTCGTCGGAGCCGTCATCCAAGTGCAAGGCAAGGCTGGCGGTGTCATTGCGAGTTCCAACGGTGTTTTCGAGATCGAAGCGGCGCCGGAAGATGTGCTGGTAGCCTCGTTTCTCGGTATGGAGAATGCCTCGGTGACCGTCGGAGCACAACTCGAAATCACCATCGTAATGCAACAGAAGTCCTCGACACTCGAAAATGTGACGATCGTCGCCTTTTCCCGACAAAAAAAGGAAAGCGTCGTGGGTTCGATCACGACGGTCAAACCTTCCGAATTGAAAGTGGCGAGCAGCAATCTCACTACCGCATTCGCCGGACGTGTTCCGGGCATGATGTCCTATCGGAGCAGCGGTGAACCCGGACGCGACAACGCTGAATTCTTCATCCGCGGTGTAACGACGTTCGGCTATCGGAAAAGTCCGCTGATGCTGGTCGATGGCATGGAGATCAGTGCGGACGATTTGGCCCGGCTTCAGACCGATGATATCGAGAGCTTTTCGATCATGAAAGACGCTATCGCCACGTCGCTCTACGGCGCGCGCGGTGCCAATGGCGTGATTCTGATCACGACGAAAGAGGGCCGCGAAGGCCCGGCAAGAGTCTCCGTACGTATTGAGAACACATGGTCTATGCCGACTCGGATGATTGATATCGCCGATCCCATTACCTATATGCGACTCAACAACGAAGCCGTCTCGACACGCAATCCCCTCGGCATCCTGCCCTATTCCGAAGCCAAAATCGCCGCGACGATGAATCCGAACCGCAATCCGTATGTCTATCCGGCAGTAGACTGGATCGAGGAAATGTTCAAACCCGCAGCCATGAACCAGCGCGTGAACTTCAACATCAGCGGCGGCGGTAAGGTGGCGCGCTATTATCTCGCGGCAACCTTCAATCAAGATAACGGACTGATGCGCAACGAGGGGATGAACAATTTCAACACCAACATCGACCTCAAAAAATACAACGTCCGAACCAACTTCAATGTCAACGTCACCAAAACTACCGAAGTAGCTTTCAAATTCCAAGGCAACTTCGACGATTACCGTGGTCCGATCGAAGCAGGCAATATCCTTTTCGATTACGCCGTGCACGCCTCTCCGGTCGATTACCCGAAAATCTTCGCTCCGGATGAAGGGCACCGCAGCATGAGCCATCCTCTTTACGGCAATACCGACGGTGCGAACCATATCAACCCCTATGCCCTCATGTCGCGCGGCTACAAGGATTATAGCCGTACACTGGTATTGGCACAGGTGGATATCAATCAGGACCTGAAATTCATTACCGAAGGTCTTCGCGTACGCGGACTGCTCAGTACGACGCGCTATTCTTATTTCGATTCGGCTCGCAGTTACAAACCGTTTTACTATAAGATAGGCTACTACAATCCCGAACTCGATGTCTACAACCTCACAGCGCTCAACGCCGAAAGCGGCAGCGAATATCTGGATTACAGCGGCGGCAAGGACATCAACTCGAAAACTTACCTCGAAGCGGCAGTGGAATATGCCCGGACTTTTGGCCGTCATGAGGTCACCGGACTGCTCGTCTATCAGAACACGCAGCAAGTGATCGGCAATCCCAGTTCGGTACTGGAATCACTGCCTTTCCGCAACCAAGGTCTTTCGGGACGTTTTACCTATACGTTTGACAAACGCTACGGCGTTGAGCTCAACTTCGGATATAACGGTTCGGAGCGTTTCGCCCGTCACGAGCGTTACGGCTTCTTTCCTGCGGCCGGTGTAACGTGGAATATCTCCAGCGAGCCATTTTGGCGGGGGGGGGTAGCGAAGGTAATCGACAAACTCAGGCTTAAAGCGACTTACGGCCTGGTAGGCAATGACGCCATCTCAAGCAATCGCTTTTTCTATCTCTCGGATGTCAACATGAACGATACCGGCAAAAATGTCTGGTACGGTACCGATTTCAATGTGATACGGCCGGGAATTACAGTGCGTCGTTACTCTAATAACGACATTACATGGGAAATAGCACGCAAGCTCAATCTCGGTTTTGAGATGCGGCTTTTCGACAAGGTCGAATTGCAGGTGGATTACTTTACCGAGAATCGTTCGAACATTCTGCTGGAACGCACCAATCTGCCCAGTTCGATGGGCCTCGAAGCCTCCGTCGAGGCCAATGTGGGCCGTGCGAAATCGCACGGAGTCGAAGGAGCGCTGACCTATCAACACTCTTTCTCGGAGGATTTCTGGCTATCGGCAAATGCCAATTTCACCTATGCCACAAGCGAATTTCTCGTGGCCGATGAACCGGACTATGCGGCCTCGGGATTGCCTTGGCGGTCGCGTATAGGTTACAGCTTAAATCAGCAGTGGGGCTATATCGCCGAACGGCTGTTCATCGACGAAACCGACATAGCCAATTCGCCGATTCAAACTTTCGGACCTTATATGCCCGGCGATATCAAATACAAAGACATCAACCGCGACGGTAAGATCGACGAATCGGACCTGGTTCCGATCGGCTACCCGACAGAAGCCGAAATAAACTATGGTTTCGGAGCCACATTGGGATATAAAGGTTTCGATTTTTCGTTCTTTTTCAACGGGCTGGGCAGAAAAACCTTCTTCATTGATGCCCAGCAGATGGCACCTTTCAACAACCCGCCCGTTACGGCCGCCGGGGTCGGCGGATATACGCGTAAGACAGCCCTTTTCAAAGAGTTCGCCGACAGCCATTGGTCGGAGAGCAATCCCGACATCTACGCCGTCTGGCCGCGCCTGTCAACCGATGCCTATGACAATAGCAACAACTATCAACAAAGTACCTGGTGGATGCGCAACGGATCGTTTCTGCGTCTGAAACTGATCGAGTTGGGCTATACCTTGCCGCACAACTTAACACGTAAAATCCGTATTGAAGACCTGCGCATTTATGTCAGTGGAGAAGATCTTTTTGCAGGCAGTAATTTCAAAATGTGGGATGTTGAGATGGGCGGTATGGGAATCGGTTATCCGATTCAGAAAAAGTTCAATATAGGTTTACAGGTTAAATTTTAATTGCGAACGAACATGAAAAAAATATATGCGATTTTGCTGAGCATGGGCGTTCTGTCGGCCGTGTCATCATGTGACTATCTGGACGTAGTGCCTGATAATATCGCCACGATCGAGATCGCTTTTAATAACCGGTCCACGGCGCTCAACTACTTGAGCACACTCTATTGGTATATCCCCGAAACGGGCAAGATCGGTTCGGACCCCGGTATGGATGTCGGCGATGAAATCTGGTACTATGGCGACCGTTCGACAGATTTCACGAACACTACCACTTTCTGGATCGCGATGGGTCGTCAGAATACGGGCAATCCGTTGCTTGACTTTTGGAACGGATCGAATTATGGCAAACCGCTTTTCAAAGGACTGCGGAATTGCAATATTTTCCTCGAAAACATCTCGGCGGTAAAAAATATGACCGAGCAGGAAAAAAGCCAGTGGGCCGCCGAAGCGAAAGTCATCAAGGCCTATCTGCACTTCTACCTTATGCGGCTTTATGGTCCAATTCCGATGATGAAAGAAAATATTCCCGTAACAGCCGATGAAGACGAGGTGCGTGTCACGCGGGACAAGATTGATGACATCTTCGACTATTGTGTCGGCCTGATCGACGAATGCTATGAGGCGCTTCCGTTGCGCATCGAGAATCCTACGGCCGACATGGGCCGTCTCACGCGGCCGGCAGCGCTCGCTATTAAAGCGAAGATGTTGGCCTATGCCGCCAGTCCGTTCTACAATGGCAACACGGCTTACGCCGGTTTTCTGAATGCCGACGGCGAGCCCTATTTTTCCCAGACCAAGGACATCGCCAAATGGGAATTGGCAGCAGAGGCGTGCCGTGAGGCAATCTCTTGCGCCGAAGAGGCCGGGCATGAACTCTACGAATATCATAACACCTCGTCGTATAATTTGAGCGACGAAATGCAACTCGAACTGACCAACCGTTGTAAAATCACCGAACGCTGGACCCAGGAGCTGCTTTTCGCAGTAGGCGGAAACGGCATCCGGGACCTTCAGGTCCTGAGTCAGCCCTGGCTCGAAGCCAACTATTCGGCCGATGACCGTTACGGAAATGCCAAGAACGGCACGGTAGCTCCCACGCTGGCCGTCGCCGAGACATTCTACACGAAAAACGGCGTACCCATCAATGAAGACAAGGAATGGGATTATTCCGCGCGTTATGAGACACGCCAAGCTACCGAAGCCGAAAAATACTACATTCAGCCCAACTACACCACCGCCAAACTCCATTTCGATCGTGAACCGCGTTTCTATGCGACATTGGGATTCGACGGTTCGAGCTGGTACGGCATCGGCAAACTGGACGACAACGATATGTGGTACATTCAGTCCAAAGCCAAGCAAACGTCAGGAAAAAAGAGCAACCGCAATTATTCTGTGACAGGATATTTTGCCAAGAAATTAGTCAATTACCGCAATGCGATGGTTCCGGCAAGCATCGTCATCCGGGAGTATCCCTTTCCGATCATTCGCTTGGCAGACCTCTATTTGCTTTGTGCCGAGTGTCTGAACGAAGCGTCGCAAGACAAGGGAACTCCGCCCGAAGATTGCTATTACTATTTGGACAAGGTGCGCAAGCGCGCTGGATTCCCCGATGGCGTGCGGAACGATTGGCTCAAACATTCAACCAATCCCACCAAACCCGAAAGCTACGAAGGCTTCCGCGATATAGTGCGCCAGGAGCGCATGATCGAGCTGGCACTCGAAGGGCAGCGCTTTTGGGACCTGCGGCGCTGGGACATTGCCGTGGAATATCTCAATAAGCCGATGCTCGGCTGGGACATAGAGCAGGACAAGACGGAAGATTACAACAAACTCCGAACCTACTACATCCGCAACTATTCCTACCGCGACAATCTTTGGCCGTTGAAAGACTACGATTTAATCGTTAATCCGAAACTCGAACAAAATCCAGGCTGGTAAATCATGAAAACTACGAAACATATATTGATAGCCGTGATTGGCGTCATAGCGGCGGTCTCGACTGCCTGTGAGGAAGACAATGCGCTCCATCCATGGGGTGAGAACACACTCGTGGGCGACCTGGGAGCGGTGACAGTGCTCACGACCGAAGGAACGCCAGGCGGTGCGGTGATAACTTACCGCCTGCCTGAAAGCAAAGACCTGCTTTATGTAAAGGCCCTTTATACGGTGGGTGAAAGCACCCCGATGGAGGTTCGCACCTCACGTTACGATCATTCGGTAACATTGCAGGGTTTCGGTGATACGCAGCCGCGTGAGGTTACGCTTCTCTGTGTGGACAAAATGGAAAATGAAGGTCCTGCCGTGACGACCTCCGTGACGCCGCTTACGCCGCCGATCACCTCGGTCTACAACAGTTTGAATATCGGTACGACTTTCGGCGGAATCTACATCGACTATATCAATGCCGACAAAGGCAATATCGCCATCCATGTACAAACTCTTGACGAGGAAAACAACCCTTATGAACCCACCGTACATTACACCAGTTCGGATCGTGGCCGTATCTTCGTCCGCGGCTTCAAGGCCGAGGCCCGTACATTTGACATTTACATTACGGACCGTTGGGGGAACCGCTCTCAAACGCTCAGTGAAAGCCATACGCCCTATCCGGAGAGTCTGCTCGACAAGTCGAAATTCGCTGAATTCAAATTGGACAACGATATCGCTTGCAACGCTTGGGGCGGAAGTTTGTCCTATGCATGGAACGACGACTTTACACCGCCGCTTTTCGTGCACAGCCCCGGCGGCGATACTTTCCCTATGAGTTTTACTTTCGACATGGGGCAAACGGCCAAGCTGAGCCGTTACAAGTTCTATCACCTTTTCCGAGAGGATTATGCTTACCAACGCGGCAACCTCAAACGCTGGGAGGTATGGGGCCGCACCGACACACCGCCGACCGATGGTACTTGGGAGGGTTGGACCAAATTGTTGGATTGTGAGTCGTTCAAGCCCTCGGGACTCCCCGTAGGCGAGATCTCGGGCGATGACTGGGAGTATCTGCAACAGGGCGAGGATTTCGAGTTTCCGCCTACGGCGCCCGAAGTGCGATACATTCGCTTCAAGGTGCTGGAAACCTGGGGCGGCGACGATTTCATCCACTTCCAGGAGTTCACTTTCTGGGGCAATCCCGCAGAAGAGATCCGTACCGGCGAAACCGATGAAACACATTAAAAAGAACGAACATGAAAAAGATCATAAAACTGGCCGCAGCGGTCTCTGTGGTTTTGTGCGGGGCGTGCACCGACATGTTTCACACCGTGCAGGGATATCTCGACGAAGGGGAGTATCTCTACGCTTCCAAAATAGATTCGCTCAAAGCCCTTTCAGGCGATGAACGAGCGCTTATCACGGGCCTCCTGATGTATGGCTACGACACCAAGAAGTGTGTCATCCGCTGGCAGCCCGGCGACGGCGAAGTCGTCATTCCCATCGAGCGGCAGGAACCCGTGGAGAAGTTCGAATACAGCATCACGGGGCTTACAGACGGCTATTACACCTTTGAGGTCACGACTTTTGACGATGAAAACACCCCTTCGCTGGTACAAACACTCGATGTGCGGGTTTATGGCGATGTTTACCGCAACACATTGCGAGCGCGCAGCGTTGACAAGGCAGAACAAGATGATGAGAACGTCGTTGTATCGCTGACCGGCGTGTTGCAGGATTCCTACAAAAGCGTCATCGTATACCGTGACAAAGCGGGTGTCGAGCAACGGCGCGACATCGCCGTAACGGACATGAGTGTTACGCTCGAAGATTGGGAGTCGGAAGGAGCCTACGTAATCGAAACCTATTATCGGCCCAACGAAACTGCCGTTGACTTATTCATGGTGAAGTCCGAAATATTTTACTTCCCCAAATACGAACGTATTGCGATGGTGCCCAAAGAGGGATTTGTGCCGGTTGTTTTGGACAACGACCTGGCTTTGACCGCATGGGGAGGCAATCTCGCGCATGCGTTCAACGGCGTAATTAACGACAACGATTTCGCCCATAGTTGGGGCGGCTGGGAGAACGGACCGGCATGGTTCACTTTCGATATGGGCAAGTCGGCCGTACTCCAAGCGTTCCGGTTAAACGGAAATACGGCAGACAGCCGCGCTTTTTCGAACGGCTATATGAAACAATGGGAAGTTTGGGGCCGCAATGACGCTCCGTCACAGGACGGCTCGTGGGAAGGTTGGACCAAACTGATGGACTGCCAGTCGGTGAAACCTTCGGGATTGCCCGTAGGGCAACTCTCGGAGGAGGACCGCACTCG
Organism: Alistipes intestinihominis; assembly: GCF_040095975.1. NCBI lineage: Bacteria > Pseudomonadati > Bacteroidota > Bacteroidia > Bacteroidales > Rikenellaceae > Alistipes > Alistipes intestinihominis. The sequence continues at coordinate 119,980 of NZ_JBBMFL010000011.1, read as the reverse complement.
GGTTGCCGAAGGAGAAACGTTCCTTTTCCCTAAAGGAGTTCCTGAAGTACGTTATATTCGCTTTAAGGTAAATGATGTCTGGAACACCGCTGAAGGTCGATTCCTGACTTTCACCGAGTTGACCTTCTGGGAATATTTGCCGCAAGAGTAAACCAGCCGGGAATTCTTGTCGAAAAGATCCGCCGGCCACCCGCAAGGAGCCGGCGGATTCCATACCCTCGGAAACGATCGTTTGAATCTATTGACAATATGAATATCAAGTATTTTTTACTCATGGCGTTTCTCTCGCTGACCGGGGTGATCCAAGCGCAGCTGCACTGTACGCCGAACACCCCAAGATTCACCAATCCCGTAAGTTCTGTCAGCCTGCCCGACCCGAGCGTTATTCGGGGCAATGATGGATTTTTCTACCTATATGCCACCCAAGACATCGGTCTCGTGCCGATCATGCGGTCTCGTGATCTCATCACTTGGGAGCACATCGGCAATGCTTTCACACAAGAAAGCCGTCCCCGCTTTATTGATGGCGGAGGCAGTATATGGGCGCCTGACATTAACCGCATTGGCAATCATTGGGTTCTTTACTACTCGCTTTCGAAATGGGGAGAGATACATAAGAACGGCATCGGGATGGCCGTAGCCGACTCGCCCACGGGGCCGTTCAGGGATCTCGGGCCGCTTTTCATCAGCGATGAGATCGGTGTCACGAATTCCATCGACCAGTTCTACATCGAAGACGAGGGGCGCAAATATCTTTTCTGGGGCAGTTTTCACGGCCTCTACGGTGTGGAGCTCGCGCATGATGGGCTTTCGGTCAAGCGCAATGCCACGAAACTCAAGGTGGCGGGGAATGCCTATGAGGCGATCTATATCCACCGTAAAGGAGATTACTACTATTTGTTCGCGTCGGTGGACGCTTGTTGCGAGGGAGTCAAAAGCACTTATAAGCTGGTAGTAGGGCGTTCGACCTCGCTTTTCGGACCCTATCTCGACAAACAGGGCCGACGAATGCTCGATAATCATCACGAACTCGTCTTACGGAGTAACGATCATTTCAAGGGCCCGGGTCATAATGCCGAATTCCTTACTGACCGGGAGGGTACTGACTGGATTCTTTACCATGCCGTCAACGTCCGCGATCCGCAGGGACGCAAGCTGATGCTCGACCGTGTGGAGTGGATCAATGGCTGGCCGGTGATCAATGACGGCACACCGTCGCTCGAAATATCGCAGAAACCTCGATTCTGAAATTGCAGAAACGGCACTTGCGCGGCGGTACGTCTGTCGCGGACACGCTGAAAATTCCTAAAATAACGAACATGAAAAAAAACGCAATTCTGCTCGCCTGCTCGCTTTTTGTAATATTTGCGGCGTCAGCCGGCAATCCGAAGAGTAAACCCTCTGTCCCGGCTCCGATCTACATGGACAACAATTATCATGGTCCGGCCGATCCCGAAGTGGTGTGGAATCCCGTGACAAAGGAATATATGATCTTCTACACAGGACGCAGACCTTTTCTCGATCAATCGTCATACGTCGGGACGCCGGTCGGGGTGGCCGTATCGAAAGATATGATCCATTGGAAACATGCAGGCTACTGCTCGTTCGACGGAGCGGGCGGCGAGCCCGACAGCGAAATTACCTATTGGGCGCCCGGTGTTATCATCGAGGGTGACACGGCACACATGTATGTAACGGTAAAACTCGATTCGACTCCTGTTTGGGGCGGTCCGAGCAACATCGTACATTATACTGCTCCGGCCACCGACATGATCTCCGGCTGGAAACGACAAAGTGCCGTAGTGACCACCCCGATCTCGATCGACGCTACGGTTATCCGTAATGGCGATGGCTACGAGATGTGGTATCGTGATCGTCCCACGGAAGAAACCGGAGGACTGTATCACGCCCACAGCAAGAATCTATACGATTGGGAACTGCTCGGCTTGGCCAAAGGCGATATCAATCGTGTCGATGTGACGGGACATACTTATCAGGAGGGAGCTTTCGCCTTCTATTGGAAGGGCTGGTTCTGGATCATCGCCGATCCGCACAAAGGGTTGGCCGTCTATCGCTCGAAGGACGCGGTGAACTGGGAATATCAGGGAATTATCATGTATGAACCGGGCAAGCGTTTTGCCGACAATACGCGGGCCCGTCATCCGAGTGTCCTCATCAAAGACAACCGGGCATTCATCGTCTACCACGTGCAGCCATTCCTTGGCTACAATCCGGGAACTCATGAGGCCGGCGATGAAATCTATCAGAAAATCAGCTTCCTGCAAATGGCTGAACTGAATTGCGAAAATGGCAAGTTAACATGCAATCGAGATAAAACCATTTATCCTTAATCCTTATGCCCCCGAAAATAGTCATTCGGACCTTCATTCCGCTTTTGGCCCTATTGTCGTCTCCGGCGTGTGACCATAAGCCCGACGGTCGGACATTCAATGCTCCCTATGAAGGCGAATACCTTTCGCAAATCGCTTTTCCGATCGGCGGGATGGGTGCGGGTATGTTCTGTATTGAAGGAAACGGCACGATCTCCCACATGTCGATCCATCATGTACCGGAACTTTTCAATGAACCGCTGATGTTCGCAGCCTTGCATGTCAAAGGCCAAGAAAACGGCTCGAAAGTAATAGAAGGCAATGTCCCTGAGTGGAAAAAGTATGGCCGACAAGGAGCAACTCTCGGCATCAGCAATCCGGCATGGGGCTTTCCGCGCTTTGACCGCGTCCATTTTACTGCACGTTTCCCTTTTGCGCACATCGAGCTCACGGATGACGATATGCCGCTGGATGCGGAAATCACAGCCTGGAGTCCTTTCATTCCTACCAATGAAGATGATTCGGGACTGCCTGCCGGAACACTTGAATACCGCTTTACCAACCATTCGGCCAAAGAGGTGGAAGCTGTATTTTCGTACAACAGTAATAATTTCGCCCATCGCAACCACCAGGCACAGGGGTCGATCGAGCCGGTTGGGAACGGATTCATCCTTACGCAGCGCCCCGGAAACCAACCGCGTTATGAACATCGTCAATTTGCGATCTTTACCGACGATACGACGACCATAGTGAACCATAGTTGGTTCCGCGGCCAATGGTGGGACCCTGTCACGATGGCGTGGAATGATATCGAACAGGGAACACTTCGTAAAAATTCTCCCAAAGAGGGAGCTCCGGGGGCATCGCTTTACATTCCGTTCACGCTTGAACCCGGTGAGTCCCGAACGATCCGCCTCCACATGGTGTGGTACGTTCCCTATTCCGGTATAAACTACGGTCCCGACGCCGAGACGGATGCCGATCGCGGAGTGAAGTACAATCCGGCTCAATATGAAAACTATCCGGCTTTTTATGAACCGTGGTACGGGCATCGCTTCCCCGACATCCGGGCGGTGTGCGATTATTGGCTGAACAACTACGGCCGTCTGAAACGCGAAACCGAAAGTTTCACCGAAGCGTTTTATAGTTCGACCTTGCCTCCCGAAGTGATCGAAGCCGTAGCGGCAAACCTCACGATTCTGAAATCACCTACCGTATGGCGGCAACACGACGGCCGAATGTGGAACTGGGAGGGCTGCGGCGATACATGGGGCAGTTGTCACGGATCATGCACCCATGTATGGAATTATGCTCAAGCGTTGCCGCATCTTTTTCCGGCAATGGAGCGCACACTGCGTGAAACGGAATTCCGAGTGGGACAAAACAGCGAAGGGCATCAGGTCTTCCGGAACAACCTTCCCATACGTCCCACCCGACATGACTTTCACGCCGCAGCCGACGGACAACTCGGCGGAATTCTGAAGGCCTATCGTGACTGGCGGATCAGTGGCGACCAAAAATGGATCGCCGAACTGTATCCGCTCCTCGTGCAAAGCCTCGAATACTGTATCCGTACTTGGGACCCCCGCGAGACCGGGGCGCTCGAAGAACCGCATCATAATACCTACGACATCGAATTTTGGGGACCTGACGGAATGTGTTCGAGTATCTATGCCGAAGCGCTTAATGCACTCTCGAAAATCGGGAAAGCTCTTGGTCACGACACTTCGCGCTATGATACCCTGCTTGCGAAAAGTGTGCATTATCTTGAAGAGCGGCTTTTCAACGGCGAATATTTCGCCCAGCAGGTGATGTGGCGGGAACTCAATGCCCCCGATCCGACCCAGGCAATGACCTTCCATAGTACTTACTCCGAAGAGGCGCGTGAGATCCTTGACGTTGAGGGGCCCAAATACCAATACGGCAACGGTTGTCTGTCGGACGGTGTGATAGGGGATTGGATGGCCTGGGCTGCGGGATTGGACGGAGTACTCGATCCCGAGAAAGTGCGCAGTCACCTTTGTGCGGTTCATAAGTACAACCTGCGTCACGATCTTTACGATCATGCAAACCCGCAGCGGACGACTTATGCACTGGGCCGTGACGGCGGGTTGTTACTGTGCAGTTGGCCTAAAGGAGGCAAGCCCCAGCTTCCGTTCGTGTACAGCAACGAGGTCTGGAGCGGTATCGAATATCAGGTTGCAGCGCATTTGATCGCTGAGGGAGAAGTCGAAAAGGGGTTGGAGATCGTACGGACATGCCGTAACCGTTATGACGGGCGAGTGCGTAACCCGTTCAATGAATACGAATGCGGAAGCTGGTATGCCCGGGCATTGTCGAGCTATTCTTTATTGCAGGCATTGACCGGAGTACGTTACGATGCCGTGGATCGGACACTCCATATCGCACCGCGCATCGAAGGTGATTTTATCACCTTTCTTTCGACGGCAACAGGATTCGGTACGGTTGCGGTCGTTGGCGGTCGGCCCGAAGTCAATGTCGTATACGGTCGAATTGACATCGACAAGATACAATATGAATAAAACGACGACCGTGCTGTCAGATGTTTCAAATCCCGAACGATTTCAATGTCGTTCGGGGTTTTCTGTGCTATTTTGTTACTTTCAGATTTCGGGCAATTTCGTATGTCATTGTCTATGATGATGGAAGTCCGGCTTATTCAGAAACATAGTATAAACCATATGTTTGACAAATCGGGACATTTTCATTAAATAATAAATAGGAGTTGCTGACAAGATGGAATGCAGATGTGGACAGTTTTCCGACTCTTACCTGTCGTATTCTGATAGAGTTGTGACATTTTAAGCTGGAGCGTACGTCGGTACCTCTTTTTGCATGACGCGGGATCTGCACTGCACGGATTGAACCCCGTCTGTTCAAATCCGCCTTTTGGACCAGCTATTCGAACCTGACGAACCGTTCGCGGCCGGTCAGGCAGATCGGACAGTAATAATCGAGGTGCTCCGCTGCGTAGATGTTGCCGCATTCCGGGCATACGAAGAACCGGCAGCTGTCCGGCTCGTCGCTCCCGGCACTCCGGCAACGCTCCATCAGGACGGCGTTCCGCAGGTCCGCGGCGGATGCCCGGATCAGCATCCGCGCCGCATAGCGGTTGCCTTTCCGCAGGGCGCGGCCGATCTCCGTGCCGTGCCGTTCGCCGAGGTTCCGGCGTTCGTAACCGATGCTCCGTTCCAGATTGTCGTCGGTCGTGCCTCCGAAAAGCACGATCCGCACCGGAGGTGTGTAGCTGCCGCCCAGACGCAGGATGGCCTGTGCACAGTTATGCTCTTGCAACCGTTCGGAGAAGGCCATAGCCCGGAACAATCGTTCGGCATCGGGGCGGGATTCCCCGGCGGCGATCGCGGCGAAGTTGTCGTATTGCGCCGATTTGACGTGTTTGCGGCGGCAGCAGGCGTCGAGGTCCGCGAGCGTTTCGGCCCACGGCGGGGCTTGCGGCACCCGGGGCGTGCGCGCCGCCGCGCAGTACAGCCAGACGAGGATGCCCGCCGATGCCGCGAACAGCAGGAGTATCAGGACCAGACGCAGTTTCATCGTGTTGCAGGATCGGGGAATAGCCCGGACTGCGAGGTGCATTTTTTATGCCAACGGCGGGTGTTTTCATCCGCCGCCGGGGGATTTTTCACCCGTAGGTTTTGGATTTCGGATTTCAAACCCTATATTTGTGGACCGCCGCCGCGGCAAACCAGATGCGGCGCGGACGAAACGCATGAAACGAGGATTTAGAATCGGTATCGTTGCAGCGCTGGCCCTCCTGATGGCCGGCTGCGGCGGAAGCGATAAGAAGAAGGAGGAGGCGCCCCGTTACGACGGCTGGATGCTCACCCGCTGGAACGGCGGTACGGAGCTTTCCGGCAAGGTCTTTCTGCAACTCAACGAGGACATGACTTTCGCGCTTTACCAGTGCATCGACACGCCCGGTTACCGGAAACTGACCGGAACCTATGTCAAGGAGGGGCAAATTCTTTCGGGACACTATTCCGACGGTACGCCGTGGGAGAGCAGCTATGCGATCGAAAAGCAGACGGAGACCGAATTGCAATTGCGTTCGGAGACGGACGATGTCGTGTCGCTCTATACCGCCGTGGAGATTCCCGCCTATGCGAAGGACGGCGTTGTGGGCCGCAGCGCGCATGCTCCGGAAGCGGCGAAGCCGTTCCTCTGACGCGCCGCCGGGACAATGAAAAAGCGGATTCTCCATCGGAGAATCCGCTTTTTGCATGGCGCCGCAGCGTTTTACAGCCGGGCTTTGATAGCTTTCGAAGCCTCCTCGTAGCCGGGCTTGTCCAGCAGGGCGAACATGTTCTTCTTGTACGCCTCGACGCCGGGCTGGTCGAAGGGGTTCACGCCCAGAATGTAGCCGCTGATGCCGCAGGCTTTCTCGAAGAAGTAGAGCAGGCCGCCGATCGTCCGGGCCGAGATTTCGGGAATCTCGATGCGGATGTTCGGCACGCCGCCGTCGATGTGCGCCAGTTGCACGCCCAGTTCGGCCATGCGGTTGACCTCTGAAATGCGCTTTCCGGCCAGGAAGTTCAGTCCGTCGAGGTTTTCCTTGTCGGCTTCTATAACGACCTTGGCGGCGGGTTTGGCCACCGAGATGATCGTCTCGAAGAGCGTGCGTTCGCCCTCCTGAATGTACTGTCCCATCGAGTGCAGGTCGGCCGTCAGCGTGACGCTCGCCGGGAAGATGCCCTTGCCCTGCTTGCCTTCGCTCTCGCCGTAAAGCTGCTTCCACCACTCGTTGACATACTGCAACTTGGGTTCGTACGAACCCAGTATCTCGATCTTCTTGCCGCCCTCGTAGAGCAGGTTGCGCACGGCGGCGTAGACGGCCGAGGGATTCTCGTTGAAAGGCACGCCTTCGGCCGTGGCCTTCTCCATCTCCTGCGCGCCGTGGACGAGCGCCGCGATGTCCACGCCGGCGACGGCCAGCGGCAGCAGTCCCACGGGGGTCAGCACCGAGAAACGTCCGCCCACGTCGTCGGGAATGACGAACGTCGGATAGCCTTCCTGCGTGGCGAGCGTCTTCAACGCTCCGCGGGCCTTGTCGGTGATGGCCACGATGCGCTCGGCGGCCTCTTTCTTGCCGTAGCGTTTTTCGATCTCGGCCTTGATCAGGCGGAATGCGATGGCCGGTTCGGTCGTCGTGCCCGACTTGGAGATCACGATGGCGGCGATCGAGTGCTCTTTCACGGCGTCGAGCAGTTCGGCGGTGTAGTCCTCCGAGATGTTCTGCCCGGCGAAGAGTACGGTGGGATGCTTCTGCTCCTTGTGCAGGAGCTTGAACGGGTCGCTCATGGCTTCGAGCACGGCCTTGGCCCCGAGGTACGAACCGCCGATGCCGATGCAGATCACCACGTCGGCTTTGGCGCGCAGTTTCGCGGCTTCTTTTTCAATGGCGGCGATGTCGGCGTCCGAGATCGACGAGGGGAGCTTCACCCAGCCCAGAAAATCGTTTCCGGCGCCTTTGCCCGAGTGCAGCAGGGCGTTGGCGGCCTGAGCCTTGGCCTCGATGTCGGCCGTGATGGCGACACCCGCTTTGGCAATGTCTAATTTCAGCGTTTCCATATCTTGTCAGATTAATTTGGTTGTCAGTTCCTGCATGCTTCTGCGGGCCGAGGCGCCCTCGTAGAGCACCCGGTAGACCATCCCGGCGATGGGCATGTCGATCTTGTGGCGCAAGTTGACGTGGCGGATGCAGTCGGCGGCGAAGTAGCCTTCGGCGACCATCGTCATCTCGTTCAGGGCGCTCTTCACCGTGCAGCCGTGGCCGATCAGCAGCCCCAGCCGCCGGTTGCGGCTGTAAACCGAGTAGCAGGTCACCAGCAGGTCGCCCAGATAGGCCGAGACCTGCGTGTCGCGCTCGTCGGGGTAGCTCTCTTCGAGGAAGCGGGTCATCTCGCCCGCCGAGTTGGCGATCAGCACCGCCAGGAAGTTGTCGCCGTAGCCCAGTCCGACGGCCAGTCCGACGGCCAGGGCGTAGATGTTTTTCAGGATGGCGGCATATTCGATGCCGTAGAGGTCCGTGGAGTAGCTGAGGCGGATGTTTCCGCCGGCGAACTTTTCGCCGATGCGCCGTGCGTTTTCGGGATCGGTGCAGACTACCGTCAGGTAGGAGAGTTTCCCGCGCGACACCTCCTCGGCGTGCGAGGGCCCGGTGAAGAGCCCGATCTGCTTGTACGACAGCCCGTAATGGTCGTGGACGTACTCCACGACGGTCTGATAGTCGCCCGGAACGATGCCCTTGATGGCCGAAACGACGAATTTGTCGCCGAGCGGCACGGTCAGCGGGGCGAGGAAATCCTTGAGGTAGGCCGAGGGGGTGGCCAGTATCACGATGTCGGCGTCGCGCACGACGGCGTCGAGGTCGTCCGAAGGGGCTATGCAGTCGCGGTCGAATTCCAGATCGCTCAGGTAGCGGGGGTTGCGGCCTTCGGTGCGCAGCGATTCAAGTACCTCGGGGTTGCGGACGTACCATCCGACGCGCTGGCCGTTGGCGGCGAGCAGTCCGACGATGGCCGTCGCCCAGCTGCCGTAGCCGATGACCGCGCAGCGGGCGTCGGTTCCGATTTTGTATTCCATGCGGAGTCTCAGTTTTTCGGATACAAATGTAAATAAAAAAAATTAGAATAAAATACCGAAATTCTCGGTGCTTTTTGCTACCTTTGTCCAAATCTGCCGCCCTCCGGTGTGCGGAACGGGACGGAGTTGCTTATTTAGCTGACAGTTAGGTATTTTACGAAATAGAAGACTTTGGGTGTAGCGTTATGGGAATTTTTTCACTGACACAGGAGCTGGCCATCGACCTCGGTACGGCCAATACGCTGATAATTTATAACGGCAAGGTCGTCGTGGACGAACCGTCGATCGTCGCGCTGGACGTTCACACGGGAAAACTGGTCGCCATCGGCCAGCAGGCCCGGCAGATGCACGAAAAGACCAATCCGAACATCAAGACGATCCGTCCGCTGAAAGACGGCGTGATCGCCGACTTCAACGCCACGGAGCTGATGCTTCGCGGCATGATCAAGAAGGTCAAGACCTCGGGCAGCCTCTTCGCCCCGTCGCTGCGGATGGTGATCTGCATCCCTTCGGGTTCGACCAACGTCGAGATCCGCGCCGTGCGCGACTCGGCCGAGCACGCCGGGGGCCGCGAGGTCTACATGATCTACGAACCGATGGCCGCGGCGCTCGGCGCCGGGCTGGATGTCGAGGCGCCCGAAGGCAACATGGTCATCGACATCGGCGGCGGTACGTCGGAGATCGCCTGCATCTCGCTGGGCGGCATCGTCTGCTCGGAGTCGATCAACACGGCGGGCGACGTCTTCACCAACGACATCCAGAGCTACGTCCGCCAGCAGCACAACATCCGCATCGGCGAGCGCACGGCTGAGGCGATCAAGTGCTCGATCGGCGCCGCCGTCTCGGACCTGGAGCAGGAGCCCGAGGATTTCGTGGTGACGGGCCCCAACATGCTGACGGCCCTGCCGCAGACCGTGTCGCTGTCGTACAGCGAGATCGCCTATGCGCTGGAGAAGTCGCTCACGAAGATCGACGCGGCGCTGATGAAGGTGCTGGAGTCCATGCCGCCCGAGCTGTACGCCGACATCGTGAAGAACGGCATTTATCTGGCCGGCGGCGGCGCGCTGATCAAGGGGCTCGACCGGCGTCTGAACGAAAAGACCGGCATCCCGTTCCACATCGCCGAAGACCCGCTGCGGGCCATCGCGCGCGGAACGGGCATCGCGTTGAAGAATATCAACCGGTTCTCCTTCTTGATGAAATAGCTTTCGTTTTATGGGGCATATTTCACATCTTCTCATCGGCCGGGGACAATATGTCCGTATGCTCCTGCCCCGTCCGATTTCGGTCGATGCAAAATCTGCTCCCCTAAAGCCGAAACCTGCAATTGCCGGGTAGAAAGTTGATGGATTTTGAATAAAACGATTGCGGGCCTTGGTCCGCAATCTTAAATTAAGGAAGAAACTTTGCGCAAACTGTTCGAGTTCATCCGCAGCGTTTACGTCGTGGTGCTGTTCGTGGTGCTGGAGGCCGTGGCCGTCAGCTGCTACGCCCGTTCCTCTTACTACACCCAGGCGCGGCTGCTCTCACGCTCCAACCAGGTGGTCGGCGGCGTACACGGATTCTTCGCGGGCATCGGGCACTATTTCACGCTGGGGCGTGAAAACCGGATGCTGCTCGCGCGCGTCGCGCAGCTCGAAGAGCGGCTGGCCCAATACGAAGAGGCCGAGACCGCCGAGCGGCTGGACAGCTATATGCAGGATATCGGCGAGTCGAAATACCGCTTCGCCACCGCCTCGGTCGTGGCCAACACGGTCAACCGGGCCCGGAACCTCATCACGCTCAACCGCGGACACCGCGACGGGATCGTGGAGGAGATGGCCGTGCTGTCGCCCGACGGCGCGATGGCGGGTTACGTCGTCGCCTGCTCGGAGCGTTATTCGGTGGCGATGTCGGTGCTCAACACCTCGTTCCGCGCCAGTGGCAAACTCGCGGACTCCGAGTATTACGGTTCGATCTACTGGGACGGCCTCGACCCGGATGTCGTGGTCCTCGGCGAGCTGTCGAAATACGCCGACCCGCAGCCCGGGCAGGAGGTCGTGACGACGGGATTCTCGCAGTATTTCCCGGCCGACGTGCTGATCGGATGGGTCGAGAGCGCGTCGCTCAACGAGACCCGCACGGCCTATACGGCCCGGGTGCGGCTCGCGGCCGGAATGTCGCGTCTGGGCGATGTGGTGCTGGTCGGCAACCGCGATCTCTTCGAGATCCGCGACCTCCAGCAGAGCGAGCAAGTCGAACAATACACCCGATTCTGACAAATGTATCGCACACTTCCATATTTCGGACTTTTCGCGGCGGCGGTCCTGCTGCAAGTTTTCCTGTTCGACAACCTCTCGATCAGCGTTTACTTCAATCCGCTGGTCTATATCGTCTTCATCGCCCTGCTGCCGCTCGAGACGCTGCCCGTGGCGGTGCTCGGCGCCGGCCTCGCGCTGGGCGTCACGATGGATTGCGTCATGGGCGCCGCCGGGATCAATACCATCGCCACGCTGCTGATCGCCTTTCTGCGCCCGACGCTGATCGGGATGCTCTACGGCCGCGAGAACGCCCGCGAGGGAGGCGTTCCCTCCTCGGCACGCTTCGGCGAGCGGATTTTCGTCGGTTATCTCGTGGCGCTGACGCTCATTCACCACGCTGTGTTCTTTTCGCTGGAGGCCCTTTCGTGGATTCATCTGCCGCACACGCTGCTGCGCATCGCCGTCAGTTCGGCGGTGTCGGTGGGCTTCATCTGGATCATCGCCCGCATCTTCACGGCCAAACTTCCGCTGCGCGTATGAGAGATTCGGAGGGATTCGGACGGATGAGGACCTTGCAGGTCGTCGTGCTGTTGGTTTTCGCGCTGATCATCGGACGGCTGGCCTACATCCAGCTGATCGACTCGCGCTACGGCGACCTCGCCCGGGCCAACGTGCTGCGGCATGTGGTGCAATACCCGCCGCGGGGCGAGGTCTTCGACCGCAACGGCGAATACCTGGTCCAGAGCCGCGAGTGCTACGACCTGATGGTCATTTCCAGCGAGATCGACAAGCGGGGCTTCGACACGGCCCGCCTGTGCGAGGTGCTGAACCTCCCGCGGGTGAAGCTCGAACGGGAGCTGGCCAACGCGCGGATGCGGCCGCGGGCGCCGCGCCTCGTGATGAGCTACATCTCCAAGGAGGACAAACTGCGCTTCGACGAGTGTAATTTCCGGGGATTCTACGCCGTCTACCGCACCGTGCGGCAGTATCCCCGCGAGGTGGGCGGCAACTTGCTGGGGTATGTCAGCGAGGTGAACGCCGACTACCTGAAACGCCATCCGGACTACAAGATCGGCGATTACGTGGGAATGGGCGGCGTGGAGTCGGCCTACGAGCCGGAGCTTCGGGGCCGCAAGGGCGTCAAGATCCAGGAGATCGACACCCACGGGGCCATCAAGGGCTCCTACATGAACGGCCGCTACGACTCGCTGCCCGATCCGGGCCGCTACCTCGTGAGCACCATCGACGCGCGCCTGCAACTGTTGGGCGAGGAGCTGATGCGCGGCAAGGTGGGGGCCGCGGTGGCCATCGAGCCTTCGACGGGCGAAATTCTGATGATGGTCTCCTCGCCGACCTACGATCCCGACCAACTGGTGGGGCGCGACCGCGGCAACAACTATATGGAGATGCTCCGCAACAAGCGTCAGCCGCTGTTCAACCGGGCGGTGCGGGCGGCTTATCCGCCGGGATCGACCTTCAAGCTGGTGCAGGGGCTGATCGGTTTGCAGGAAGGGGTGCTGCGCCCTTCGGACCTCCACTCCTGCCACATGGGCTATCAGGCCGGGCGTCTGAAAATGGCCTGCCACTCCCACGCCTCGCCGCTGGACCTGCGCTTCGCGGTGGCCACCTCGTGCAACGCCTACTTCTGCTACGTCTTCCGCGACATCCTCGACAATCCCAGATACGAGAGCGTGAAGGAGGGGTACGACGTTTGGAAATCCTATGTCGAGAGCTTCGGGTTCGGCCGCAAGCTGGGTTCGGACTTCCTCGACGAGCGCAACGGCTACGTTCCCGACCGGGCTTTCTACGACCGCCAGTACCGGGGTTCGTGGAACTCGCTCACGGTGCTGTCGCTCTCGATCGGGCAGGACGCGCTGGGCTGCACACCGTTGCAGCTGGCCAACCTCGCGGCCATCGTCGCCAACCGCGGCTACTACTACATTCCGCACATCGTGAAGAAGATCGAGGGGCGCGATTCGCTCGACGCCCGGTTCTACGAACGCCACTATACGAAGGTCGATCCGAAGCACTTCGAACCGATCGTCGAGGGCATGTGGCGGGGCGTGAACGTCGGGGGCACCTCGACGCTCGCGCGGCTCGACGGATGGGATGTCTGCGGCAAGACCGGCACGGCCGAGAATCCGCGCGGCCGCGACCATTCGACTTTCCTGTCGTTCGCCCCGAAGGATAACCCGAAGATCGCCATCTCGGTCTACGTCGAGAACGGTGGCTTCGGTGCCTCCGCGGCCCTGCCGATCGCCAGCCTGCTGGAGGAGTATTACCTGACGGACACGATCCGCCGGCCGGCCATGCTCGAATATGTCAAGAACCTGAACATCTATTACCCGGCCTATGACAAGTAACCGGCATAGCGGCATCTTCTACGGAGTGGACCTCTGGACCGTCCTGCTGTACGTGCTGATCGTGCTGGCGGGGTGGCTCTCGATCACTTCGGCGTCGTTCGACGAAGGATCGGCCGAACTCTTCTCGTTTTCGCACTTCTATATGAAGCAGCTGCTGTGGATCGGCATGGCGTGGATCACGGCGCTCGTCGTGCTGCTGCTCGACGAACGCTTCTACCACATGTTCGCCTACCCGGCCTACCTGATGGGTATCGTGTTGCTGTTGGCCGCGCTGCTGTTCGGCCGCGAGGTCAACGGCGCCAAGGCGTGGTTCGAGTTCGGCTCGTTCCGCGTGCAGCCCGCGGAGTTCGTCAAGATCGCCACGGCCCTGGCCCTGGCCCGCGTGATGAGCGAATACTCTTTCTCGATCAACCGCGCCGGGGACCTGTTCCGCGTGGGCATGGTGATCTGCATCCCGCTGTTCATCATCATCCTGCAAAACGATACCGGCTCGGGTATCGTGCTGGGGTCGTTCCTCTTCGTGCTCTACCGCGAGGGGCTGAACAAGTGGCTCTGCATCCCGGTCCTGCTGATCGCCGCGCTGTTCATCTTCTCGTTCCTGCTTTCGCCGATGACCCTGCTCGTCACGCTGATTCTGGTCTGCACCTTCTCGGAGGCGATGATGAACGGAATGTGGCGTTCGCGGATCGTCTTTCTGGCGGCGCTGGCGCTGGCGGCGATCCTGCTCTGCCTGACGGCGGCGCTCGTCGCTCCGGGGAGGCTGGACATCTACCACTCGCTGCTGATCGTGACGCTTCTCTCGCTGGTCTTCGTGGCGGTCTACGCCTACCGGTCGAACCTGCGCAACATCTACATCACGCTGGGGCTGTTCATCGGCTCGATGATCTTCCTGCCCACCACCGACTACATCTTCAATTCGATCCTCAAACAGCACCAGCGGGACCGCATTCTGAGTTTCCTGGGCATCATCAGCGATCCGCTGGGCTCCGACTACAACGTCAACCAGGCCAAGATCGCCATCGGTTCGGGCAACTTCTGGGGCAAGGGCTTCCTGGAGGGCACCCAGATCAAATACGGATTCGTGCCCGAGCGGCACACCGACTTCATCTTCTGCACCGTGGGCGAGGAGTGGGGTTTTCTGGGCGCGGTCGTGCTGCTGTCGCTGCTGTGCATCCTCATCCTGCGCCTGATGCGCATGGGCGAGCGGCAGCAGGAGCCTTTCGGCCGCATCTATTGCTACTGCGTGGCGGCGATCCTGCTGTTCCACGTGCTGGTCAACGTGGGCATGACTATCGGACTGATGCCCGTCATGGGCATTCCGCTGCCCTTCATGAGCTACGGAGGTTCGTCGCTCATCGCCTTTACGATCCTGTTGTTCATCGCCGTGCGGCTCGACGCCTCGACGCGGCAGTTTTCCCTGACCAAATTTTGACAATGCCATGATATCCTTCGATCCCCGGGGACTCTCCCCGCAGGAAGTCGCCGAAAGCCGGCGCCGGCACGGCGACAACGTTATCACCCCGCCGAAAGATGATTCGGTGTGGCGGCTGCTGCTCGAAAAATTCCGCGATCCGATCATCCGCATCCTGCTGCTGGCGGCGGTGCTGTCGCTGGCCATCGGATTCATCCATAAGGATTTCACCGAATCCGTGGGCATCATCTGCGCCATCATCCTCGCCACGTGCGTCGGCTTTTGGTTCGAGTGGGACGCCCAGCGTCGCTTCCGGCGGCTGAACCAGGTCAACGACGATATCCCCGTCAAGGTGATGCGCGAGGGCACGATCCGCGAAATTCCGCGCCGCGATGTCGTTGCGGGCGACGTGGTCTACATCGAGGGCGGTGAGACGATCCCCGCCGACGGCGAACTGGTCGAGGCCGTGTCGCTGAAGATCAACGAATCGACCCTCACGGGCGAACCCGAGGTGGACAAGACCGTCAATGAGGCCGATTTCGATCCCGAGGCGACCTATCCGTCGAACGCCGTGCTGCGGGGCACGACCGTGGCGGACGGCTACGGCGTGATGGTCGTCACGGCCGTGGGCGACGCGACGGAGGCCGGGCGGGTGACGGAGCAGGCCACCGTGCAGAGCGAGGAACAGACGCCGCTCGACCGTCAGCTGACGCGCCTTTCGCGTCTGATCGGACGTTTGGGCATCCTGCTTTCGGCGCTGATCTTCTGCGTGATGCTCGCAAAGGCGATCTTCGTGGGCGGACTGCTCGACGGCGACTGGCTGACGATCTCCCAGCATGTGTTGCAGATCTTTATGGTCTCGGTGGCGATCATCGTCATGGCCGTTCCCGAGGGGCTTCCGATGTCGATCACGCTGTCGTTGGCGATGTCCATGCGGCGGATGCTGAAAACCAACAACCTCGTGCGCAAGATGCACGCCTGCGAGACGATGGGCGCCGTGACGGTCATCTGCACCGACAAGACCGGCACGCTCACCCAGAACCGCATGCACGTGCAGGAGCTGGTGCGCTACGACGCGCTTCCCGAGCGGGATTTCGCCGAGATCGTGGCGCTGAACACCACGGCGTTCCTCGATGCCGAGGGGCACATCATCGGCAACCCCACGGAAGGGGCCCTGCTCGAATGGCTGCGCAGCCGCGGTGCCGATTACGAGCCCCTGCGGGCCGGAGCGAAGATCGTCGATCGGCTGACCTTCTCGACCGAGCGCAAATACATGGCGACGATCGTCGAGAGCGGCGTTTCGGGCCGTCGCATCCTCTGTGTGAAGGGCGCGCCGGAGATCGTGCGCACGATGTGCCTTCCGGATGGCAAGGACGCGCAGGTCGCCGAACAGCTGCTCGGCTTCCAGAGCCGCGCCATGCGCACGCTGGCCGTGGCGTGGGCCGAGACTGCTTCGGACGACTGTCTGGAGGCTGTCGGGGCCGGCGGGCTGCATTTCGCGGCCGTCGCGGCCATCTCCGACCCGGTCCGCGAGGACGTTCCCGCGGCTGTCGGACGCTGCCTCGGGGCCGGCATCGGCATCAAGATCGTCACGGGCGACACGCCGGCCACGGCGCGTGAGATCGCCCGTCAGATCGGGCTGTGGAACGACGCCGAGGACGGCGACCGCAACCACATCACCGGTACGGATTTCGCCGCCCTGAGCGACGAGGAGTTGTTGGAGCGTGTGCAGGAGCTGAAGATCATGTCCCGCGCCCGGCCGCTCGACAAGCAGCGTCTCGTGCGGCTGTTGCAGCAGCGGGGCGAGGTGGTGGCCGTCACGGGCGACGGTACGAACGACGCCCCGGCGCTGAATTTCGCCAACGTGGGCCTCTCGATGGGCTCGGGAACCTCCGTGGCGAAGGACGCTTCGGACATCACGCTGCTCGACGACTCGTTCGCCTCGATCGCCACGGCCGTGATGTGGGGCCGCTCGCTCTACCGCAACATCCAGCGATTTGTGTTGTTCCAGCTGACGATCAACTTCGCGGCCATCGTCATCTGCTTCGTCGGCGCCGTGTTCGGCACCGAAATGCCGCTGACGGTGGTGCAGATCCTCTGGGTCAACATCATCATGGATACCTTCGCGGCGATGGCGATGGCTTCGCTGCCGCCCAGCGCCGAGGTGATGCGCGACAAGCCGCGCCCGAGGGACGAATTCATCATCACGCGTGCTATGGCCCGCACCATCTTCACCTGCGGAATGGTCATGGTCGCGGTCCTGTTGGGGATGCTCTTCTGGTGGACGGTCTCCGAGGGCGGGCTCTCCGTGGAGCAGCTGACGCTGTTCTTCTCGACCTTTGTCTTTCTGCAATTCTGGAACATGTTCAACGCCAAGGGCTTCGAGACGCGCCATTCGGTGTTCACCTGCCTGAAGGGGTGCCGCGAATTCTTCCTGATCCTCGCGGCCATCGGCATCGGACAGGTGCTGATCGTGGAGTTCGGCGGCGAGGTGTTCCGCACCGTGCCGCTCACGGGCCGCGAGTGGGCCTCCGTCATCGGTTTCACCTCGCTGCTGGCCGTCGGCGGCGAGGCGGTCCGCGCCATTCGCCGAAAAAGACAGTAAAGATAGTTATGTTCAAACGCTTCGCTGCTGTCTGCCTCTTCTCGTTCGCGGGTCTGGGAGCATGGGCGCAGTTGCCGGACAGTGTCGATCTGAGCGCGGGCGGGGAGTTCCGCCGGCGCATCGACCGCCACACTTCGACGAAAGCCTACCGCATGCTCTTCATCGGCACGCCGCTCATCGTGGGCGGTGTGGTCATGCAGGCTTATGATTCCGATTTCCGGCGGCTGCGCAACGGGTACAGCCGTTCGTTCCACCACGACTACGACGATTATCTCCAGTACGCTCCGGCCGGGGTGATGGTCGGCATGAAGGCTTTCGGCGTCAAGGGGCGCAGTTCGTGGGGCCGGATGCTGGTTTCCGACGCCTTTTCGGCGGGGCTGATGGCCATCGGCGTCAATTCGCTGAAATACTCCTGCCGGGTGATGCGTCCCGACGGCTCGTCGCGCAACTCCTTTCCCTCGGGACATACGGCCACGGCCTTCATGACCGCCACGATGCTCCACAAGGAGTACGGCCACCGCAGCCCGTGGTACAGCATCGGCGGCTATACCGTGGCTACGGTCACGGGCGTCACGCGCCAGCTGAACAACCGCCACTGGATGAGCGACATCATGGTCGGCGCCGGGATCGGCATCCTGGCCACGGAGCTGGGCTATTTCCTCGCCGACCTGATTTTCAAGGACAAAGGGCTGCTCGTCTCGGAAACCTATTCGGTCTACGACCGCTACCGCCGCCCGTCGTTTCTGGGCTTCGGCCTCGGACTGACGACCGTGCCGGGGACCTACGATCCGTATCCCGGCATGCGGGTGCAGCTGCTTGCGGGACCCTCCGTGCAGATTCAGGGAGCCTGGTTCGCTTCGCCCTACTGGGGCTTCGGCGGCCGCATGTCGTGCGCCAACCTGCGGGTGAAGGTCAACGGCGTTGCGCAGAACGACGATCTGGAGTGCGCCTCGGTCTATGCGGGGCCCTATTTCTCCTATCCTTTTTCGATGCGGTGGCTGGTCGGCGCGAAACTGCTTGCCGGCTGCGAGATTTACAAATCCTGCGATACGGACATCCGACGCTTGGAGGGGCGCAGCGGCTTTTCGTTCGGAACGGGCCTCTCCACGACTTATCTCGCCTCTCAGAATCTCGGGGTGCGCTTCTCGGCCGACTACGACGTTCCCCCCCCCTTACGGGTGCTTCTCGGCAGCGAATCCACCGCCTGACCTTCGGCATCGGCATCAGCGCAGCCTTCTGAAACGAAGCGCGGACCCCGCCGGGGCCCCCGCTTTTCGTCGTCGCCGGAGCGTGCCGGAACTTACAGGATGCCCTGCTCGACCATCGACTTGGCGACCTTCATGAATCCGGCGATGTTGGCGCCCTTCATGTAGTTGAGGTAGCCGTCCTTCTCCGTGCCGTACTCCACGCAGGCGTGGTGGATCGACGACATGATCTGGTGCAGCTTGGCATCGACCTCTTCGGCCGTCCAGTTGAGTTTCTGCGAATTCTGCGACATTTCGAGACCCGACGTGGCCACGCCGCCGGCGTTCACGGCCTTGCCCGGTCCGTAGGGGATCTTCGCCGCGATGAAGGCGTCGATGGCTTCCGGACGGCAGCCCATGTTCGAAACCTCGGCCACGATCTTCACGCCGTTGGCCAGCAGTTTTTTGGCGTCCTCGCCGTCCAGCTCGTTCTGCGTGGCGCACGGCATGGCGATGTCCACCTTGACCTCCCACGGTTTCTTGCCGGCGAAGAACTTCGATCCCGGGAACTTCTTGGCGTAAGGCTCCACCACGTCGTTGTTCGACGCGCGCAGTTCCAGCATATAGGCGATCTTCTCGGCGTCGAGACCGTCGGGATCGTAGATATAGCCGTCGGGACCCGAAATGGTCACCACCTTGGCTCCCAGTTCCGTCGCTTTCGTCGCGGCGCCCCAGGCCACGTTGCCGAAGCCCGAGATGGCGATGGTCTGGCCCTTGATCTCCATGCCGGCCTTTTCGAGCATCTGGCGCAGGAAATAGACGGCTCCGAAGCCCGTCGCCTCGGGACGGATCAGCGATCCGCCGTAGGTCATGCCCTTGCCCGTCAGCACGCCGGTGTTCTCCCGGGCCAGCTTGCGGTACATGCCGTAGAGGAATCCGATTTCACGGCCGCCGACACCGATGTCGCCTGCCGGAACGTCCGTCTCGGGACCGATGTGGCGCCACAGTTCGGTCATGAAAGCCTGGCAGAAACGCATCACCTCGCGGTCCGACTTGCCCTTGGGGTTGAAGTCCGAACCGCCCTTCGCACCGCCCATCGGCAGCGTGGTGAGGGCGTTCTTGAAGATCTGCTCGAAGCCGAGGAACTTCAGGATCGAGAGGTTCACCGAGGGGTGGAACCGCAGGCCGCCTTTGTAGGGGCCGATGGCGTTGTTGAACTGCACGCGGTAACCGGTGTTGACCTGCACTTCGCCCTTGTCGTCCACCCAGACCACCTTGAAGGTGAAGATGCGGTCGGGTTCCACGATGCGTTCCGCGATGCGGTTGGCTTCGAATTCCGGATGCTGGTTGTAACTCTCCTCGACGGTCATGAGGACCTCGCGCACGGCTTGCAGGTATTCGCTTTCGCCGGGATGCCTGCGCTCGAGTTCGGTCATTAATTTGTTGACGTTCATATGCTGAAAATTTTAGTTGGTTGGTTCTATCTATCACAAATATAAAAATATTTCTTATAGATTGTAACCTTTTCCGGAAAATTTCGGGTAAATATTAATCTTCGGCCGTCGCTTCGCGGATCATGCCCTTGTTCGAACGCCCGTCGGCGCAGACCCACAGCGGCTTTTCGAAACGCACCTGCCGCAGGTAGGTTCCCTCGAAGAGCGCCTGCCGGGCGTCGAGCTCCTCTTCGCGGAAGATGCCGTCGCCGCGGAAGGGATTGATCGTCAGGTATCCCACGCCCAGCGAGGTGACGTTCTGGAAGAAGTGCGTGCCCTGCGAGGGCTCGACATCGAATTTCTCGATGCCGCACTCGACGATCACCTTCGCCTCGGAGATGTGGTTCCACTTGACCGGCACGCCGAGGAACGGGTCCGAGGAGCCCCAGCGTCCGGGACCCACGAGGATATACGAGCGTCCCTCGTCGCGCATGCGGTTGTTGAACGTCAGCAGTTCGTCGGCGATCTTCTCGGTTGCGAGCGAGTCGAAAGCCTCGGACTTGACGTAGATGATGTCGGCGATGTCCGCCATCATGCCGATGCCGAGAGCCTGTTCGCCGTAGATCAGCGCCCGGGAGGTCTCTTCCGTCTCCCAGTCGATGGCGCGGTTGTCCTGGTTGTCGATGATCGGGCGGATTTGCAGCAGGTTGAAGATCTGCTGCTGTCCCGGGGCAACGTCCATGTTGACGGCGAATTCCACCTCCACGGGGCAGCGCATCTCCTCGGCGCCCATGCGGAGGATGTCCGAGACGATTTTCGCCAGCGGGAAGGTGTTGTATTTGAGTATGTTGTTGAAGGTGATGACCTTGCGCCCGGAGTCGAAGGGGCTGTCGGAGATGCGTTCGTTCTCGCGGTCCCAGACCGAGCAGACGTATTTCGAATTGCGGAACCGGCCGATCTCCGTGAGGCTCAGGCGGTGCAGGTTCACCGCGTCGTCGATCGACGTGCGGAACTCCTCGGGGCGCAGGCTCAGGGCCAGCACCTCGTTCTGCGTGTCGCGCAGCGCCAGTTCGGGGGTCGAGGTCTGGAGCACCTTTTGCGGATAGCTGGGCGAGAAGCGCAGCGTGCGTCCTCCGTCCACGACCAGCTTGCCGAGCCCCATCGCCACGTTGCAGACGCCGTCCGCGGGCTGTTCGTCGCCGATGGGGTAGTAGTTGATCGACCGCGCCACGCCCGAGCAGGTGGGGAAGAAGAGCCCCTCCTGCTCCGTGCCGCACACCTCCTGGATGATGACGGCCATCTTCTCCTCCGAGATGAGGTTCTGCGAGGTCTGGATGTAGGCCCTCGACGCCGCGAAATAGACCGATGCATAGACGCTCTTGACGGCTTTGAGCAGCAGGCGGAGCATCTGGTCCTCGTTATCGACGTAGGGGATCATGTAGGTCGAGTAGATGCCGGCGAAAGGCTGGTAGTGGGAGTCTTCGAGCTTCGACGACGAGCGGATGGCCAGCGGCGTGCGGACCGTGCGGATGTAGCTCTTCAGGGCGTCGCGCAGCCGGGACGGGAGTGCCGAGCTGACGAACTCCGAAAGGATCTCCTCGTCGGAGAAATCCTGCGAGATGATGTATTTCAGTCCGTTGTGGCGGATGAAGTCGTCGAAGTACTCCGTGGCGATCACCACCGACCGCGGGATCATGATGCGCACGTTCTCGTACTTGTCGTACTGGCGGTGCTTCATAAGCATCGAGTTCATGAAAGCCAGTCCGCGGGCCTTGCCGCCCAGCGAACCTTCGCCGATGCGGGCGAAGGCCACGGCGTCGGAGTAGGTCTCGGCGTCGAAACGCGCCACGACGCCCTGCCCCAGCAGGGTGCGGTAGTCGCGGATCAGGTTCACCAGCGCGTTGCGGTGATCCTCGACCGACGCGAAGTGGCTCTTGTTGTACTGGCGGATCGACGCCGCGAGCGGGAACAGGCCCCGCGAGTAGAGCCATTTCGAGAGGTGGTTTTGCGAAGTGTGGTATTCGAACGCCTTGTCGGGGATCGTGGCGATCATCTGCTGCATCTGCGTGAGGTCCTTGGCGCGGCCGATTTCGGCGCCCGTGTCGGGGTCCTTGAAAACGAAGTCCCCGAAGGCGAACTCCTTGGCGATGTATTCGCTCAGCTGCGAAAGGAGCGTCTTGGAGTTCTTGGCGATGAACCCTGCGCCCAACTCCGCGGCCTGCTTGCCGAAGGCCACCTGCGACGACTGCAACAGCACGGGCATCAGCGGGTTGTCCTGCTTGATGCGGCGGCAGAGGTCGATTCCGGCGTCGAGCTTCTCGCTCTCGGGCGGGTCGTTGCGGCGGAGGACGAACCCCACGTCGGAGATCACGCCCAGCAGGTTCTTTTTGTAGCGTTCGTACAGCTCCACGGCTTCCTCGTAGCAGCGGGCCAGCAGGATTTTGGGACGCGCGCGCTTGCGAAGCACCTGCTGCTGTTCGTTGAAGGCGTCTTTCAGAAACTCGGTGTTTTGCAGCAGAAGCAGTTTATAGAGTTCGGGCAGATAGGTCGAATAGAAGCGGATGGAGTCCTCGACCAGCAGGATGGCCTGCACGCCGCCCTCGAGGATGTCCTCGTCGGCGTTCATCTTGTCCTCGACGAGCTTGATGATACCGATGATGAGGTCCGTGTTGCCGTGCCACGAGAAGATGTAGTCCAGTCCCGAACGGTCCTGCTCCTCGATGCGGCGGTAGATGTCCTTCGAAAAGGAGGTCAGCAGCGCGACGGGGGTGTTGGGGTGGCGCTCCTTGACGATCCGGGCGAACGCGAACACGTCGGGTTCGCCGACGTTGTACATCGTGAGGATGAAATCGAACGTATCGTCCCCGGCCAGCGCCTCCAGCGCCTCGGCCGTCGAACTGACGCGCGTCAGCGACGGCGGGTTCGACATGTTGAGGTCGATGTACTCCTGGTTGATCTGCGATTCGATGTGCCCGTCCTCTTCGAGGATGTAGCCGTCGTAGCTGCAACACACGAGCAGGATTTTGTGGATGCGGTATTTCATGAACCGGTAGGGGACCTTGCTCCCGTCGGGCATATATTGTTCCAGGCTTTTGTTCATTCGGAATGCTAAATTTGATCTACCAACAAAAATAAGGAAAAATTTGTTACCTTTGAAATCGGAAACGCTGAAATTAGAGAGACAGAGCGATGAACAAGGATAAGTATACCTTACAGGAGGTCACGACGCCCGCCGCGGAGCGCGAGTGGCTCGACCTTCCCAAAAAGATCTATAAGGGAAACCGCAACTGGGTTTGCCCGCTGGATGTCGATGTCCGCGAGGTCTTCGACCCGGCGAAGAACGAACTTTTCGCCGACGGCGAGGCCGTCCGCTGGGTGGTCCGTGACCGGCAGGGCGCGGTCGTGGGGCGCATCGCGGCGTTCTACAACCGCGAGAAGGCCGCCCTCGAAGAGCAGCCCACGGGCGGCTGCGGGTTTTTCGAGGCGATCGACGACCAGCAGGTCGCCGACATGATGTTCGACGCCGCGCGCATGTGGCTCGCCAGCCGCGGCATGGAGGCCATGGACGGACCGATCAACTTCGGACAGCGGCGTGACTGGTGGGGGCTGCTGGTCGAGGGCTACGAATTCCAGCCCCTTTACAAGAACCCCTACAACCCGCCCTATTACAAGGAGCTGTTCGAGAACTACGGTTTCCGGAACTATTTCAACCAACACAGCTTCATCTGGCGGGTGAACGATTCGGAGGCCAACAAGCAGATTTTCGCCCGTGCCGAGCGGCTCTACACCGTGCCGGGCTACCGGGTCGAGAATATCGACATGAAGAATCTGGAAGATGCCGCCGAGAGCTTCCGTCTCATCTACAACAAGGCGTGGGCCCTCTTCTCGGGCGTGAAGCCGATGACGCAGGAAGAGGCGCTGGAGATGGTCCGCGAGATGAAGCCGATCATCGACTCCAACATCATTTTCTTCGCCTATTTCAACGACGAGCCCATCGGGTTCTTCATCACCGTTCCCGACCTGAACCGCCTGATCGGCAAGTTCAACGGCAAGTTCGGCCTTCGGCAGAAACTGCGCCTGATGTGGGACCTCAAGGTGCGCAAGTCGTGCGACCGCATCTTCGGCGTCATCTTTGGCATCACCCCGGAGTTCCACGGCAAGGGCGTCGAGTCGGCCATCATGGTCAAGTACTGGCAGTTCCTCGAACGGACGAAGAATCCCTACAAGTCGATGGAGCTGGCGTGGATCGGCGACTTCAACCCCGTGATGAACCGCATGATCGAGACCTACGTCTGCGCCACGCGCCACAAGGTGCACACCACCTACCGCTACCTGTTCGACCGCACGAAGGAGTTCCACCGCTGTCCGCGCCTGGGCGTGAAGCGTCGTTATGAATGAAATAATCGTATGATTGCAATATGAAATCCACCGTATTTACCAAGTATCACATCGCCGCGGGCGCCAAGATGGCCGAATTCGCGGGATACAACATGCCCATCGAATTCACGGGCATCAATGACGAACACATGACCGTCCGCAACGGCGCCGGCGTCTTCGACGTGAGCCACATGGGCGAAATCTGGGTCAAGGGCCCCAAGGCGCTCGGCCTGTTGCAGCGCATCACGACCAACGACGTTGCGAAACTTTACGACGGCAAGGTGCAGTACTCCTGCATGCCCAACGGCCGCGGGGGCATCGTCGATGACATCCTCGTCTACCGCGTCGATGCCGAGACCTACATGCTCTGCGTCAACGCCGCCAACATCGACAAGGACTGGGCGCACATCTGCGCCGAGGGCAAGGCTTTCGGCATGGAGGCCGGTCACGGCAAGGAGCTCTACAACGCTTCGGACGAGATCTGCCAGCTGGCCGTGCAGGGACCCCTGGCCATGAAGATCGTGCAGAAGATGTGCGCGGAGCCGGTCGAGGAGATGGAGTACTACACCTTCAAGAAGATGCCTGTCGCCGGATGCGACGCCATCCTTTCGATCACGGGCTACACCGGTTCGGGCGGCTGCGAGATCTACGTCGCCAACGAGGACGGGGACAAACTCTGGAAGGCGCTCTGGGAGGCCGGCGAGGAGTTCGGGCTGAAGAACATCGGTCTCGGCGCCCGGGATACGCTGCGTCTGGAGAAGGGCTTCTGCCTCTACGGCAACGACATCGACGACACCACCTCGCCGATCGAGGCCGGATTGGGCTGGATCACCAAGTTCGCCGACGGCAAGGAGTTCATCGACCGCGCCGTGATGGAGAAGCAGAAGGCCGAGGGCGTGACCCGCAAGCTCGTGGGACTGAAGATGATCGAGCGCGGCATTCCGCGCCACGGCTATCCGATCGCTTCGCCCGAGGGCGCCGGGATCGGACACGTCACCTCCGGCACGATGTCGCCCTGCCTGAAAGTCGGCGTGGCGCTGGGTTACGTCGAGGCCGCCTATGCCAAGCCGGGCACGGAGATCGCCGTGGTCATCCGCGAGAAACCCGTGAAGGCCGAGGTGGTGAAGATTCCGTTCGTTTAATGTTTAACAGACAGATACCTTAATTCCCTATGAAAGCGAAATATCTCGGGCTGGAACTCGCAAGCCCCGTCGTGGTCAGCAGTTCCCCCTATACGGCAAACATGCACAATGTCGAGCAGTGCGTCCGCAACGGCGCCGGCGCCGTGGTGCTGAAATCCATCTTCGAGGAGCAGATTTACCGTCAGGCCGCCTCGCTGGACAAGATGGAGGGTTACGGCGACGCGGGCGAGTATCTCGAACGCTATCTGGGCGACGCCTACAAGGCCGAACTGCTGCAACTCGTCACCGATGCCGCCAAGACGGGCATTCCCGTCATCGGAAGCATCAACTGCGTGGGTACGGGCGACGCGTGGATCGAGTACGCTTCGTCCATGCAGGCGGCCGGGGCTTCGGCGCTGGAGCTGAACATCTTCCTTTTGCCGACCGACCGGCAGGCTTCGGCGCAGCAGATCGAACAGCACTATGCCGACATCGTGCGCAAGGTCGCCGCTGCGGTGACGATCCCCGTGTCGGTGAAGCTCCCGATGCGCCTGACGAACGTGCTGTCGCTCGGCGACGCTCTGCTGGGCCGCGGCGCCCGGGGTCTGGTGCTCTACAACCGCTTCTTCGAGCCCGACATCGACATCGAGAAGATGTGCTTCGTGAACGGCGATCCGTTCAGCGAGCCGACCGAGCTGCGCAACGTGCTCCGCAGCACGGCGTTGTGCGCCCATGCGCTGCCGCAGCTGGACATCGCCGTTTCGACGGGTGTGCACGACGGTGCCGCCGCCGTCAAGGCCCTGTTGTGCGGCGCCGCTGCGGTGCAGGTCTGCACGGCCATCCACCGTCACGGCTACGAGGTGATCGGCACGATCAACCGCTTCATCGACGAATGGGCCGCCCGCCAGGGCTTCGATTCGCTCGGGGAGTTCTGCGGCCGTATGGACTACGGCTCCTCGGAGGGCGAGTTCTACCAGCGGGTGCAGTACATGAAGTATTTCCCCCACGGCGAGGAGTAACCGCCTTCGGAAACGAAAAGCCCCGGACGCTTCGAAAAGCTCCGGGGTTTTCCGTTATTCGGCGGCCGTTTCCGCGTCGAATGTTTCGTCGAAGAGCCTCCGCAGCCGCTGCGGGTCGCGGATGATTGCCCGGAGCTCTTCGAGCCGCCGGGAATTGTCCGATTCGGCGATCCAGAGCCGCAGGTAGCCGCCCTCGGCATATTTCTTTTGCAGGTGGGCCAGACAGCGTGCGTAATGCCCCTCGCGGTCCAGCGCGGGGTAGTTCGCCAGTCCGTACTGCACCGTGCGGCGGACGATCGTCGCGGGGTCGATCACCCGGTCGGCTTCGGCCACGATGCGGCCGTAGATCGTGCGGGGCGGATGGTCCGACGATGCACGGTGGTCCTCCACGGCTTCGCGCATTATCCCGATCTGCTCTTCGGTGAACCGGCGGCGGAGTTCCGCATCCTCCGCGAGAATGCGTCCGGCGTCGATGTGGTGGCGTTCGCGTCCGTTCGCCAGCCCTGTGTCGTGGTAGGCGGCGACGGTGTAGACCATATCTGTGTCTACGTCGTAGCGGGCGGCCAGCGCGAGGCTCTGCGCAATGACCGTGCGCACGTGGTCCGTGCCGTGGGCGCGGTCGAAATGTTCGTAACGGGGGATGATCTCGGCCTCGATGTAGGCCACGAGCGATGGATCGGGTCGTTTCATACGGCGAAGATACATAAAAATTTGTTACCTTGAGTGTAGAGGGTTTTGCCGAATCCCGCGCAATTCGGTTTTGGACCCGTCCGGCCTTTTATGTATCTTTGTCTTCGCCTTAGATACTCTCGCTCGGCAAAATGCAAGTAAACTTGCTTTTGCTCTCGCTTATCTGTACTTTGGCTTCGGCGCCGTAACGGCGCTTTTAGGGTGTCGGGACCTTTTGCCGGGCCGCCCGCAATCCGGCTTTGGAACCATTCGTTCTTATTCCATCGCAGAATCTTTCAGATACTCTCGCTCGGCAAAATGCAAGTAAACTTGCTTTTGCCCTCGCTTATCCGTATCTTTGTCCCCGGTTAAAGTTCGGGTTATGAAAACAGCGGCGGAACTCAAGGAGATAGCGCAGTTCATCGCCGAGTATGCCACCCGGCTGATGGGGTCGGGCGTCCACACATCCCGTGTGGTGCGCAACTCCAAACGGCTGGGCGAGGCGCTCGGAGTGCGGGTGATCGTTTCGGCGTTCCAGCGGGTCGTGACCTTTTCGGTCTGCGACGACGAAAGCGGCGAGATATACAGCGAGGTGGCCGACATCCCGCCCTTGCCGATCAGCTTCGAACTGAACGCCGAGCTGAGCGCCCTGAGCTGGGAGGCTTTCGACCGCCGCCTGCCGCTTGCGGAGATCCGGGCCCGCTATGCCGACATCATCGCCCGGCCGCGCCTCGATCCCATCTTCACGCTTATCCTCGTGGGCTTTGCCAACGCCTCGTTCTGCCGGCTGTTCGGCGGCGACTGGTTCGCCGTGAGCATCGTCTTCACGGCCACGCTGCTGGGATTCTTCCTCCGCCAGCGGATGCAGGCCCGGGGATTCAACCACTATGTCATTTTCATCGCCTCGTCGTTCGCGGCCTCGATGTACGCCTCGGTGGCGCTGATGTTCGACACCACCTCCGAGGTGGCCCTCGCCACGAGCGTTCTCTTCCTCATTCCCGGCGTGCCGCTCATCAACGGCGTGATCGACATCGTCGAGGGGCACGTGCTGAACGGCATCGCCCGCCTTGCGTCGGCCCTGATGCTGATAATCTGCATCGCCATCGGGCTGTCGTGCACGCTGATGATCGTTAAAAACGGATTGCTATGATGCTGCCCGAAATTCTCTCCGACGGATTCTTCGCCGCCGTTGCGGCCATCGGCTTCGGGGCCATTTCCGATCCCCCGATGCGGGCCTTTCCGGTCATCGCGCTGCTGGCCGCCGTGGGCCATGCCCTGCGCTTCGTGCTGATGCAGGGCGGGGTGGACATCGCCACGGCGTCGCTCTGCGCGTCGGTCGTGATCGGCGTGGGCAGCCTCCTGCTGGGCGGCCGCATCCGCTGTCCGATGACCGTGCTGTTCATTCCGGCGCTGCTCCCGATGATCCCGGGCATGTATGCCTACAAGACGGTCTTCGCAACGATCATGTTCATGCAGCACCTGGGCGATGCGGCGGCCAGCGCCCAGTATTTGCAGGAGATCCTGCGCAATGGCTTCGTGACTTTCTGTGTGATCTTCATGCTGGCGGCAGGTGCCGCGGCTCCGATTTTCCTGTTTAACAAGCGCGCCCATTCGCTGACGCGCGACAAAAAACACATCTCCGAACAATGAATGTTTTCTGGCAGACGATCGCCGGCTATAATGCCGCTACATGGCCCTTGCAGGCATTGCTGGTCGTCGCGGGCATCGTGCTCACGGCGTTGCTGTACCGCCGGCCTTCGCCGCGCGTGAAGGTGGCGATGAAAGTTTATCTCGCCCTGCTCAACGGCTGGATCGCCGTGGCCTATTACCTCTGGGCCTGCGCCGAGCGTCCTTACAGCGGGGTGATGGCGCTGTTCTGGGGCGTGATGGCCGCCGTGTGGATTTACGATATTGCGGTGAATTACACCACGTTCGAGCGGACCCGCAAGCACGACCGCATTGCGTTCGTCTTCTACCTCATGCCGTTCGTCTACCCGCTCTTCTCGCTGCTGCGGGGATTGGAGTTCCCGATGGTCACCTCGCCCGTCATGCCCTGCTCGGTGGCGGTCTTCACCATCGGGCTGCTGCTCGCTTTCTCGAAACGGGTGAATCTGTTCGTGATTCTTTTCCTCTGCCATTGGGCGTTGGTGGGCTTTTCGAAGATCTATTTCTTCGGCATCCCCGAGGATTTGCTGTTGGCCAGCGCGTCGGTTCCGGCTCTGTACCTCTTTTTCAAGGAGTATATCGACCTCAATTTCCACCGCGACACCAAGCCCGACCTTCGGGTGATGAATTTCCTGCTGGCGGCCATGTGCACCGCCCTCGGGGTCTTCTTCTCCGTGACTATCTGGCAGCAGTTTATCGGTTAGAGGGCTGAAAAAATCCCTCTCGGGTTGTCCGGAGGGATTTTTTGTCGTAGTGCGTTGTCTCCTACTTGGCGTAGGCTACGGCGCGCGTTTCGCGGATGACGGTGATCTTCACCTGACCCGGATACGTCATTTCGTCCTGGATCTTCTTGGCGATGTCGTGCGACAGTCCCTCCGACTCCTGGTCCGAGAGCTTGTCGGCTCCGACGATCACACGCAGCTCGCGTCCGGCCTGAATGGCGTAGGTCTTCACCACGCCGGGATACGACAGGGCGATGTCCTCCATCTCTTTCAGACGCTTGATGTAGCTCTCGACCACCTCGCGGCGTGCGCCGGGGCGTGCGCCCGAAATGGCGTCGCAGACCTGGATGATCGGGGCGATGAGCGAAGTCATCTCCACCTCGTCGTGGTGGGCGCCGATGGCGTTGCAGACCTCGGGTTTCTCCTTGAACTTCTCGGCGAGCTTCATGCCGATGATTGCGTGCGGCAGTTCCGGTTCGTCGTCGGGCACCTTGCCGATGTCGTGCAGCAGACCTGCGCGGCGGGCGATCTTGGGATTGAGGCCCAGTTCGGCGGCCATGATGCCTGCGAGGTTGGCCGTCTCCCGGGCGTGCTGCAACAGGTTCTGACCGTAGGACGAGCGGTATTTCATCTTGCCGATCATGCGGATCAGCTCGGGGTGCAGTCCGTGGATGCCCAGGTCGATCGTCGTGCGCTTGCCCACCTCGACGATCTCCTCCTCGATCTGTTTCTGGACTTTGGCCACCACCTCCTCGATACGGGCGGGGTGGATGCGGCCGTCGGTGACGAGCTGGTGCAGGGCCAGACGCGCGATCTCGCGGCGCACGGGATCGAATCCCGAAAGGATGATCGCCTCGGGGGTGTCATCGACGATGATCTCGATGCCCGTCGCGGCCTCCAGGGCGCGGATGTTGCGGCCCTCGCGGCCGATGATGCGGCCCTTGACCTCGTCGCTCTCGATGTTGAAGACCGTCACGGCGTTTTCGATGGCCGTCTCGGTCGCCACGCGCTGGATCGACGCCACGATGATGCGCTTGGCCTCTTTCGTGGCCGTCATCTTCGCCTCTTCGATCGTCTCGTTGATGTAGGCGGCGGCTTCGGTCTTGGCCTCGGCCTTCATGTTCTCGATCAGGATGTTCTTGGCATCCTCCGAGCTCATGCCCGAGATCTGTTCCAGACGCACGTTCTGTTCGCGCTGCATCTGGTCCATCTCCTCCTTCTTGTGTTCGAGGATTTGCAGCTGGTTCTGCATCTGCTCCTTCAGCCGGTCGTTGTCGCGGAGCTTGTTCTCCAGTTCGCGCTGCTGGTTCTGGAGGTTCTGCTCGATCTGCTTGGCGCGCTGTTCGCTCTGGGCGATCTTCTGGTTGCGTTCGTTGACCTGGCGGTCGTATTCGCTCTTGAGTTGTATGAACTTCTCTTTTGCCTGGAGGATGCGCTCCTTCTTGATCATCTCTCCTTCGGCCTCGGCCTCCTTCACGGCGGCTTCGCGGCGCTTGCGGATCGACGTTTTGACCACGAGGTTGGTGACAACCGCGTAGACCGCAACGGCGACCACGGCAGAGATGCAGGCAGTCAAAATGATGGTATACATTGACTTTTACGTGTTTTTGGTTGTTATTATTAGGGTTTCTTGTGTAGTCATAAAAAAACCGCATAGGATTCCTTAGTCTCGTTTGACGAATCTGCCGATCAGTCATGTGTGGGGGCTCCGACAATCGCAATCTTCCAACGGTACGCCGTAACGTACTCCCCCGAAGGGTAGTAAGGCCTGATTTTGAAGCGCCCTGAGTTGCCCCAATTTAATAAATGTTCAGTTTCGCAAAGCTTTAAGGAATCTATGCGGGTAGATTCTTGTATGTAAAAGAACGTTTTTCGCCGATGCGTACCGCCTTCGGGGGGTCACCCTTTCAGGTCGTTGAGATACGTATCTATTTCCGTGCCGATTTTTTCCAGCTGCCGGAGATCTTCGCTGTCCACCTCGCGGCTCTGGCGCATTCCGACGTTCGCAATGGCGAACTGCAACGCGGTTATCGACAGGTAGTCCTGGTCGTTCCAGTCCTTGATGTTCCGTTGTTTTATTTGTGCGAGGTAGTTGTTCACCTCCCGTTCGGCCAGCCGGTACACCTCTTCTTTTTCGCGTTCGATATTGAGCTGATAGCTTTTTCCCGCTATTTTGAGGGTTATCGACTGTTTTGCCATTTTTTCTCTCCTTTCGTTTCGTTCTCTGTCTCCTCCTCTTCCGGGGCTGCCTTATCGGGCCTCCGGCGCTGCCGGTTGCTGCCCCAGCAGCGCGATGCACTTGTCCACCTCCCGCATAAGACGGTTGACGCGCGCCCGCGCTTTTTCCCGGTTCCGGCTCTCTCCCGCAAGACCTTCGGTCAGCTGCATGCGCGCCAGCTCGCCGTCCAGCTCCCGGACACGCTCTTCCAGCGTACGTTTCTCCGCGCGGAGCGTCTCCCGCTGTGCCGTCAGTTCCGCACAAAGTTCCGACAGCCGTCTGTGGTCGTCGATGAGCTGCTTTACGCGGGCTTCGAGATTCGTTATCACGCTTTTGTCGGCCATGTCTTCGGATCGAGTTCCGGTTTACTTTATCGAAGGTAGGAAAAAAGCGGACGATTCCAAAACGGGACTGTGTACGATCCGCAAAACTCTCCGACCTGCTAAAAGTGTCGTTACGACATCAAAGGTAGGAAAAAAACCGGACGATTCCAAAACGGAATGCATGCGGTCCGGCAAAATTTTCCGGCCTGAAGTGTCGTTACGACACCAAAGGTAGGAAAAAAACGGGGAAAAGCCAAAAATTATTTTGTGCGTACTTCGCCGTAGAGATCGTAATCGGCTGCCGACGTGACCTCCGCTTCGTAGAAGTGTCCGCGCAGGAGCCGTCTCCCGCCGACGGGTATCAGAATCTCCTGATCCACCTCCGGGGAGTCGTATTGCGTGCGTCCGACGTAGAAATCGCCCTGGCGCGAGTCGATTATGACCCGTTCGGTGCGTCCCACGCGGCGGCGGTTGTTTTCGAGCGAAATCTCGTTTTGCAGGGCCATGATGCGCTCCACGCGCTCCTGTTTCACGGCCTCCGGCACGTCGTCGCGGAGCTGCTCGGCCGAATAGGTCCCCTCCTCCTCGGAGTAGGCGAAGACCCCGAGCCGCTCGAAACGCACCTCGCGCACGAACTCCAGAAGCTCTTCGAAATCGGCTTCCGTCTCGCCCGGATAACCTACGAGCAGCGTCGTGCGCAGCGCGAGGTCCGGAATGGCCGTGCGCAGACGGCGGATCAGCTCCATCGCCTCGGCCTTGGTGTGACGGCGGTGCATGGCCGCGAGCTGGGCGTCGGAGATGTGCTGGAACGGAATGTCGAGGTATTTGCAGATTTTGGGTTCCGCGGCCATCACTTCGATCACCTCGTCGGGGAAAGCGGCGGGGTAGGCGTAGTGGAGGCGTATCCACGCGATGCCGTCGATGCGGCACAGGCGGCGCAGCAGCTCGGCCAGCATCCGCCGTCCGTAGAGGTCGATGCCGTAATAGGTCGTGTCCTGCGCGATGACCATCAGTTCCCGGACTCCCTGTGCGGCGAGTTTGCGGGCCTCCTCCTCCAGCTCCTCCATCGGGACGGAGACGTGGCCGCCGCGGATGAGCGGAATGGCGCAGTAGCCGCATTTCCAGTTGCAGCCCTCCGAGATTTTCAGGTAGGCGTAGTGCTTCGGGGTGGTCAGGCGGCGTTCGGTGGCCAGCGCGGGGTCTTCCGAGGCCCCCAGGGCGCGGACGATGCCGTCCCACGTGCGGGCGCCGAAGTATTCGTCCACCTCGGGAATCTCGGCCCGCAGTTCGTCGGCGTAGCGTTCCGAGAGGCATCCCACGACGAACAGCCGTTCGATCTTCCCGGCCTGCTTGGCCGCCGCCGCGCGCAGAATCATGTCGATCGACTCCTGCTTGGCGTCGCCGATGAATCCGCAGGTGTTGATCACCACCACTTTGGCATCGGTGCGGTCGCTGTCGAAGAGGACTTCGTACCCGGCGGCCGCGAGCCGCGCCATCAGGTGCTCCGAATCGACGGTGTTCTTTGAACAGCCGAGCGTGATGACGTTAATTTTTTTCATCTCCGAACAGCGCGTTGACGAACTCCCGGCGGTCGAAGATGCGCAGCTGGTCGATGCCTTCGCCGATGCCGATGTAGCGGACCGGAATGTGGAACTGGTCGCTGATGCCGATCACCACGCCGCCCTTGGCCGTGCCGTCCAGCTTGGTGATGGTGAGCGAGGTGACCTGCGTGGCCTGCGTGAACTGCTTCGCCTGCTCAAAGGCGTTCTGGCCCGTCGAGCCGTCGAGCACGAGCATCACTTCGTGCGGAGCTCCGGGGATGACCTTCGCCATGACGTTGCGGATTTTCGTCAGCTCGTTCATCAGGTTGACCTTGTTGTGCAGACGCCCGGCGGTGTCGATCAGCACCACGTCGGCGCCGTTGGACTTGGCCGAGGTGAGCGTGTCGAAAGCCACCGACGCGGGGTCGGAGCCCATCTGCTGACGGATCATCGTCGCCCCGGCGCGGTCGGCCCACACTTGCAGCTGGTCGATGGCCGCGGCGCGGAACGTGTCCGCCGCGCCGATCCAAACCTTGCGGCCCGCCTTGGTGAGCTGCGCGGCGAGTTTGCCGATGGTGGTGGTCTTGCCGGCGCCGTTGACGCCCACGACCATCACCACGTAGGGCTGGCCCTCGGCGGCGTCGAGCCCGAAGTGCTCCGACGAGCCGTGCGCATCCTCCATCAGGGCGGTGATCTCCTCGC
Source organism: Alistipes intestinihominis (assembly GCF_040095975.1). Taxonomy (NCBI): domain Bacteria; kingdom Pseudomonadati; phylum Bacteroidota; class Bacteroidia; order Bacteroidales; family Rikenellaceae; genus Alistipes; species Alistipes intestinihominis. Next base: position 85,436 of record NZ_JBBMFL010000011.1, on the reverse strand, counting down.
GCAGGATCGACTGCAACTCCGAGGCGTTCATGTACTTGTCCCGGGCGACGCGCTCCTCGATGCGGCGGATGATCTTCACGGTGGTCTCCACGCCCACGTCCGACGAAATGAGCACCTCCTCGAGGTCGTCCAGCACGTCGGCATCGACCGTCGAGCGGCCCGCCACGGCGCGCGCCAGTTTCGAGAAGAGTCCCGTCTTGGTCTTTTCCAGCCCGGCGCTGAGCTCCTGCTGCTGTTTGCGCGCCTGCTCCTCGGAGGGCGGCGTATCCTGTTTCTTTTTGAAAATATCGAAAAATGCCATGTCCTTGCGGTTAATTTCTGCAAAGATATGAATAAGCGAGGGCAATGTCAAATTTTTATTTGAACATTGCCGAGCGGGAGTATTTAAGGCGCAGCCGAAGATATGAAAAAGTCGGAAAGTTTCGCAGATCGCTGCGGTCCGGCAGAATTTTCCGCTTGTCTGAAAGTGCCGTTACGGCACCGACACCAAAGGTAAACAAGAATGTTTGAAAAAAAACGTTATATTTGCGGAGGATGAACCTCCGCTTGGATAGGCGGCGCCTCGGCATGGTCAAATAAATTTGCCTCTGCTCTCGGCTTGCACTATCATTGTCCAACATATGTTATATATTATAATGATGAAAAGAACCATTTTGTTGCTGTTCGCGGCGTTGTGCGGCGCTTTGACCGCCGCCGCGCAGGACCTGATCGTGAAGACCGACGCCACGAAGATCGAAGCCAAGGTGATCGAAATCACCCCCGAGGCGGTGCGCTACAAACGTTTTTCGAATCCCGACGGTCCGACCTACGTGCTGCCCGTCAAGGAGATACACTATATTCAGTACGCCAACGGCGAAAAGGAGTATTACACTAAGACCATCCCTGCGACGCCGCTGACCCCGGCCACTCCGGCGCAATCCGCTTCGGCCGAAACCCCGGCTGCCGGACCTGCGACGCAGACGCCTGCCGGACGTTACGTGCTCAAACAGTACGAGATCGGCGAGCTGTATGACCAGAACGGCATCCGGGGCGTCATCTGCCAGCTTTCGGACGACGGCATGCACGGGCTGGTGATGTCGCTCGACGAGATCTACCTCCATTGGAGCGAGTTCCGCAAACCCGACCTGCGTGTGGTCGGCGCCGACAGCCGGACCGACGGGGCGGAGAACATGGAGAAAGTGGCGCAGTACATCGCCGCCAACAACCTCACGTGGGATGATTTCCCGGCTTTCAAGTGGTGTCGGGACAAGGGCGAGGGGTGGTACCTGCCTGCCATCGACGAGATGCTGACCGTCGGCCACAACTACAACGGCGGAACGCGTGTGCAGAACAACCGCCAGGCGCGCAACAAGTTCAACGACGCGCTCAAGGATGCCGGCGGCAAGCGCATGGACCGGCTGGTCTACTATTTCTCCTCGACCGAGATGGACGAGAAGAGCGCCTATACGACCCACATGGGCATCGAACCTCCCTACGTGATCGAGATTCCGAAATACAACAAGTTCCTCGTGCGCGCCGTGCATAAGTTCTGACGCCGGGGGCCGGACGGAAAATCGGTGCACTCCTTTCGGGGTGCACCGATTCGTATTTCTGCGGGTCGCGTCAGAGGCTTTCGATCAGCGTCCGCAGCTTGGGGATGATTACGCTCCAGTCGTAATGTTCGCGCACGTACGCAGGGCCTTTTTCGCTCATCGTGCGGCGCAGTTCGGGATCGGAGATCAGGCGGTGGAGTTTGTTGCGGAAATCCCGGCTGCTGTCGTACCAGAACGCCGCTCCGCTCGACTTGCAGTGGTCTTTCATCACGCGGCTCCGGCCGTTGACCAGCAGCGGCACGCGGTTCTGCATGGCTTCGAGCATCAGCAGCGAGAGGCTCTCCATGCGCGACGGATTGACCATCACCGTGGCGTGACGGATGATGGCGCTCTTTTCTTCGTCGGAAACGTATCCCGTGAAGATGATGTCGGGAGAGTCGGAACGCTCGATGTCGAGTTCCGTGCCGCCCACCATCACCAGTTTGATTTCGCCGCCGTGTTCCTTCTTGTAGCGCAGGAAGTCGGGGATCACCCGGGTCGTCTTCGACGGCGTGATGCGCCCGAGATAGAGCACATATTGGTCGGGCAGTCCGTATTTGGCCTTGACCCCCCCCCAATCCGCTTCCGGAGCCTCTTCGATGCCGCACCCTACCAGGCTGTTCGGGGCCAGCGAGGCACCGAACGCCCGGCGGCAGAGCTGCCGCTCGGCCGCGGTGTTGAAGGCGATGTGCCTTACGCGGGTGAACATCGGGGCGTTGATGCTGTAATAGAGCGGTTTGTCGGGGTGAACCAGGGGAATGAGGATCGTCTTTTCGGGGGCGATCGTCGAGCCCAGCACCGGCTGGCTGAAATAGAAATTCATGAAAAGGAAAGCCGCATATTCATCCTTGTGCCGTTCGATGAACTCCAACATCTGAGGCGTATGGTCCTCCTGCGACTCGTAGTAGCGTTTTTCGGCTTCGAGGCTCATGGTCCATTCGGGATGCAGCGAGGAGATCACGCCCAGCAGCCCCATTTTGGCCAGTTGCAGGCGGATGCGGCGGGCCGTCTTGCACTTCTTGCGGTAGAGTCCGTGGTGCTCTCCGTCGATGGGTGCGGGTTTGAACCGGCGGACCGTGACGCCGTTGACGGTGCTGACCCCTTCGGGGTAGTCGCTGGCGGGGTCCCGGAAGATTCGGGTCGTTGTGGTAAGCACTTCCACGTCGTAATAGGGTCGCAATCGTTCAGCCAGCATGCGGCAGTGGACTTCTGCGCCGCCGTTGACTTCGACTCCGTAGCGAATGATGATGAATGCTATTTTCTTCATGAAACACGTCGTAATCTCCCGGACGGAACCGACCGGATCGGGCCGTCTGGAAATTTTTCGGATAAAAGTAGCAAAAATATTTCAATCACGGTGTTTTCGGCCCCTGAAAACACAAAGGGCATCCCGAAAGATGCCCTTTGTATTTAAGAGTCGAGCTCTTAAAATACGCTATTTCTTCTCCTCGAAGAACTCTTTGATCTGGTCGTTGGGGACGATGCCTTCCTTGAACATGTAGGCTCCGGTCTTCTCCGACTTGACCATCTTGATGCACTTGGTGAACTGCTTACCCGTGCCGGTTTTCAGTGTTGCGACTACTTTCTTTGCCATAAAGCTCTCTTAACTATTTGATTTCACGGTGAACGGTGACGCGCTTGAGGAACGGATTGTACTTTTTGCGCTCCAGACGGTCGGGGGTGTTTTTCTTGTTCTTGGTGGTGATGTAACGGGACATTCCCGCAACGCCGCTCTCTCTTTGTTCGGTGCACTCGAGGATGACCTGAACTCTGTTGCCTTTCTTTGCCATTGGTTACTCGTTGTTTTTAGTACACGCTTTTGGGTGCGGCAGCTTCGCGCAGGGCGACTGCAAGACCCTTCTTGTTGATTGTTTTCATACCGGCGGCCGTTACCTTCAGGGTAATCCAGCGGCCCTCCTGCTCCGACCAGAAACGCTTGGTTTTCAGATTGGGACTGAATTTGCGCTTGGTCTTGTGGTGCGAGTGCGAAACGTTGTTGCCCACGATCGCTACCTTGCCTGTGATTTCGCAAACTTTCATTATTCGATAGATTTTTGGTTAAAACCCGATTAGGGGAGTGCAAATATACAACCTTTTCGTCAAATACCAATAATCCCCGGCTTTTTTTATTCGGTGCGGGGCGTGAGGATTTCGTCCGGAGCCTCTATTTTCCGTTGAGGCAGTCGCGCAGCAGGCCGACGGCAAAGGCGCTGGCGCGGTCGATGATCTGCCCGCGGTCGGTTCCGCATTGTTTGAGCAGGGCGACCGTGCGCTCGGGCGAGCTGACGGCGATCCAGACCGTGCCGACGGGTTTTTCGGCCGAGCCGCCCGTGGGCCCGGCGATGCCGGTGGTGGCGACGGCGTAGTCGGCGTCTGCCGCGCGGCGGGCTCCTTCGGCCATCTGACGGGCCACCTGTTCGCTCACGGCGCCGTAGCGTTCGATGTCCGCGGGATTCACGCCCAGCAGTTTCACTTTGGATTCGTTGCTGTACGACACCACGCCGCAGCGGAAATAGGCCGATGCGCCGGGTATGGCCGTGAAGCGCGCCGCGATGGCGCCTCCCGTGCAGCTTTCGGCCGTGGCGAGGGTCAGTCCGCGTTCGGTGAGGATCTTGTGCACCAGCTCCTGCATCGTGGCGGTCTCGAATCCGATGATGTTGTGGGGGATGAGCTTGCGCAGGGCTTCGAACTGACGTTCGATCTCGCGGGCGACGCTCTCGCCTTCGACCTCGTAGGCCGACAGGCGCAGCCGCACGGCTCCCGGATTGGGCAGATAGGCCAGTTTCAGGTAGGGCGGCAGGGCGTTCTCCCACGCCTCGATCCGCTTGGCCAGCATCGACTCGGGAAGCCCGGCGGTGATCATCGTGCGGTGGACGATCTGGCGCAGCGCGAAACGGGCTTTCAGCCGCGGCATCACCTCGTCCTCCATCAGGTGCTCCATCTCGAACGGTACGCCCGGGAGCGACACCGCGACGTGTCCGTCGCGTTCGAACCACATGCCCGGGGCCGTGCCGTGGGCGTTGAACAGCACCGTGCAGCACGCGGGGACCATCGCCTGCGAGCGGTTCAGTTCGTTGAACTCGATGCCCCGTTCGGCGAGCATCTTTTCTACGTGGCCGGCGACCCGCTGATCGTAGCGCATCTCGCTGCGGAACATCTCCGCGAGGGTCTTCTTGGTGATGTCGTCCTTCGTGGGGCCGAGTCCGCCGGTGATGACGGTGATCTCCGAAGCGGACATGGCGCGTCCGACGGCTTCGACGATCTGCGTGCGGTCGTCGCCGATCGAGAGCTTCTCGCGGACCACGATGCCCGCGGCGTTGAGGTGTTTGGCGATGGAGACCGAATTGGTGTCCACGATCTGGCCGATGAGGATTTCGTCGCCGATGGTGATGATGGTTGCCTTCATGGGTGGAGTTATTTTTGCCCGGAGCCGGGATGACGCTCCTCCTCCGGCTTGCCGTCGGATGTCTCCCCGGCGGTTTCGGCGGGCTCCGGACCGGATATTTCGGGATTTTCCCCGTTTTTCATCGACTCCTCGGCGGCGCGCATGGCGGCCAGCTCTTCGGCCTCGTCGATCAGCGCGCGGCATACGTTCCGGACCAGTCCGGGACCTTCGTAGATATATCCCGTGTAGAGCTGCACGAGGTCGGCCCCGGCGTTGAGCATCGCCCGCACGTCGTCGGCCGACATCAGTCCGCCCACGCCGATGATGGGGTAGGTGCCGCCCGAGCGGGTGTGGATGCGGCGCACGATCTCCACGGCGCGGCGGGTGAGGGGCGCTCCGCTGAGGCGGCCGCTGCCGATCTTTTCGAGCGTCGTGCGGCTGGTCCGCAGCCCCTCGCGGCCGTGCGAGCCGTTGGTGGCCACGATGCCGTCGAGCGGCGTCTCCATCAGTACGTCGGTGATCCGGTCGATCACCTCGTCCGTCATGTCGGGCGAGATTTTGAGCATGACCGGCCGGTACTGGTTCTGCCCGCGGCGGAAGTCGAACAGCGGGTTGAGTATCTGAAGAATGTGTTCGCGCGTGTGCGTCGCCCCTTCGCGGCAGGAGTTGTCGCAGCTGATGTTCACGGTGAAGTAGTCCGCATACTGGTAAAGGTTGCGGAAGAGTTTCAGGTAGTCGGCCGGGGCGTTCTCGGCCGGGGTCGAGGTGTTCTTGCCGATGTTGCACCCCACGATCACCCCGCCGTGCGGATGCCGCAGGTGGCGGATGGCGGTTTCGAGGCCGCGGTTCGAAAGTCCGATGCGGTTGATGATGGCGTTGTCCTTCGGGAGCCGGAAGACCCTCGGGCGGGGATTTCCCGCCTGGGGGCGGGGCGTGACGGTGCCCACCTCGACGAATCCGAATCCCAGGGCGGCCAGTTCGCGGTAGGCTTCGCCGTTGCGGTCGAATCCCGCGGCGATTCCCACCGGATTGGCGAACCGCATGCCGAAGACCTCGCGTTCGAGCGCCGGATGTTCCACGGCGTAGCATTTGCGCAGGAGCCAGCGGCCCCCGGGGATCAGCCCGAAGATGCGCAGCATCAGCAGGACGATGTGGTGGGCCCGCTCGATGTTGAGCGAGAAGAGCAGGGGTTTTATGATCCTTCGGTACATGACGCGGCAAAGGTACTAAAAAGTCGGATGGGTGCAAAACCGAAATGTGTGCGGTTCGGCAGAACCTTCCGACGGGATAAACGGGTCGTTACGACCCCAAAGGTAGTAAAAATTGACTAACGATGTACGACTTCGGCCGTTATGTGGCGGAGCGCGGAACCGGACCGGAATCCCTGTGACTTCCCGTCGCCCCTGAAACCCGCCTCTTAGGCGGAGCGCAGAACCGGACTGGAATCCCGATGGTTTTCCTCCGCCCTTGAAACCCGCCTCTTAGGCGGGGCGCGGAACTGGATCGGATTTCCGGTGGCTTTCCTCCGCTCTTAAAACCCGCCTCTTAGGCGGGCGGGGGTCAGAAGTATTCGCGGCGGTAGGCGTAGCGGTCGCGCAGGGATTCGAAGTCGCCGGGGTGTTCTTTGAGCCGGCGGCTTTCGGCTCCGATGTCGTAGACGCCGCCGATGGTGTCGCAAAGTTCCTGCCACGCGATCGGCCGGGGAACGGACGGCGCCGCTTCGGGCGGATACCACCCTTCGAGCGGCAGTCCGAAACAGTGCGCCAGCGCCGCTACGGACATCGCTGTGGCGTTGGCCTTGCCCTGCTCCGAATAACCCGCGATGTGGGGCGTTGCGAGCAGGGCTTTTCCCAGCAGTTCCGGATTGAGGTCCGGTTCGTGCTCCCAAACGTCGAGGGCCCATTCGAGACCGCTCCGGAGCAGGGCTGCGCCGTCAACCACCTCCCCGCGCGAGGAGTTCATCACGACGGCGCCGGGTTTCATGCGCCGGAACAGCTCCTCGCCGGCCATGCGGCGCGTCGTGTCGTCGAGCGGGGTGTGGAACGTGAGGATGTCGGCCTGGCGGGCCACCTCCTCCAGCGGCAGGAATCCGCACCGTTCCCGCTCCTCGCGCGGCGGGTCGCAGCAGAGAACGCGGAATCCCCACGCTTCGGCATAAGTTTTGACAAGCGACCCGACGTGTCCCACGCCCACGACGCCCAGCGTCCGCTCTGCGGGCTGCCAGCCTTGTGTGCGGGAGAGGTGGACGAGCGCGGCGGCGACCCATTGCAGGACGCCCCGGGCGTTGCATCCGGCGGCTGTCGTGACCGTGATTCCGTGCGCTGCGCACCACGCCGTGTCGATGTGGTCGAATCCGATGGTCGCCGTGGCGACGAGGCGCACCCGCGAACCGGCGAGCAGCGCCGCGTCGCACCGCGTGCGGGTACGGGTCAGGAGCGCGTCGGCGTCGCGGACATCGGCGGCCGAAATGGCCTTTCCGGGGAGATAACGCACCTCGGCGAAAGGTTCCAGAACCCCTTTCAGGAAGGGAATGGCGCTGTCGGCTATGATTTTCATGGTATGGACGTTTTTTTCTTTCGTTCCTTTACGGGAAACAAATATAGACAAAAATTGAATTTTTCGCACCTCCGGTGTCGCCGCGACGCTTTTTTGTCCGCCGGAAGGTTTTGCCGGGGCGCTCAGTCCGATTTTGAATCCATTCGATTTTTTTCTATCTTTGGTGTCGTAACGACACTTTTAGGGGTTGGATGGTTTTGCAAAGCCGTATGCGATTCGGGTTTGGAATCACCGGGTTTTTTGCTACCTTTGTAGATTCTTAAATTTCATTATGGAACAGAAACCCTTCGATCCGGATGGCGTCGGCGTGGACAACGGAACCTATTTCGGGCTTCCGTTCGAGCCCGAAACGGCGGAACTGGTGCTGATTTCGGCGCCGTGGGACGTGACGGTCTCCTACGGAGCCGGAACGGCCTATGCTCCCGACGCCGTCATCGAAGCCTCGACGCAGCTGGATTTTTACGACCCGCTGGCCCCCGGGGCCTGGCGCCGCGGCATCGCCACGGCCGACGTGGATTATTCGCTGCTGGAGTCTTCGCAGCGCCTGCGTGTCGATGCCTCGCGGGTGATCGACCATCTCGAAGGGGGCGGGTGCCTCGAAGACGACTATGTCGTGCGCAAGGTCCGCCGCGTGAACGAGGGCTGTGCGGCCATGAACGCCAACATCGGGGCGCAGGCCGTGCGCTGGCTCGACGCGGGCAAGATCGTGGGGCTCGTGGGCGGCGACCATTCGACGCCCTACGGGCTGATCCGCGCTCTGGGGGCCCGTCACGAGGCGTTCGGCATCCTGCATATCGACGCCCACTGCGACCTGCGCGACGCTTACGAGGGTTTTGAATTTTCCCATGCGTCGATCATGTTCAACGTCCTGCGCGACGTGCCGCAGGTCAGCCGGATCGCTCAGGTCGCCGTGCGCGATTTCAGCGAGGCGGAGGCTGCGATGGCCGCTTCGTCGGAGCGTATCGCCACGTTCGACGACCTCTCGCTGGCCGCTGGGGAGTTCCGCGGCGAGACGTGGGACGCTCAGTGCCGCCGCATCGTCGGGACGCTGCCCGCCGAGGTCTACGTGAGCTTCGACATCGACGGACTCTCTTTCGACAACTGCCCCCATACGGGTACGCCCGTCTGCGGGGGGCTCTCTTTCAACCGGGCCGTCTACCTGATCGACACGCTGGTCCGCTCGGGCCGCCGCATCATCGGATTCGATGTGGTGGAGGTGTGCCCCGCGGCCGACGACCGGATCGACGCCATCACCGGGGCCCGTATCCTGTGGAAACTCTGCGGGCAGGCGCTCAAATCGAACGAAAAATCAAACAACGAATAAGCAAATGCGACTGTTTTCGATGTATCGCTGGGTGCGCCAGCGACATATGATGGGGCTTCGCGGCCGTAATTTTCTGGAGGCTCCGTGGGCCGGCGGCGTAGTGCTGCTCGCGTGCGTGATCCTCGCCATGCTGCTGGCCAACCTGCCCGGCACCAAGGTTTACTATCATCATCTGCTCGAAACCGACCTCTCGCTGATGGTCCGCTCTCCGGACGGACTGATCGACTGGATCTTCCCCCGGGGCATGACCGTCGAGAAGTTCATCAACGACGGGCTGATGGTGATCTTCTTCTTCGCCGTGGGGCTCGAAATCAAGCGCGAGATCGTCTGCGGACAGCTTTCGTCCGTGCGGCGGGCGATTCTTCCGGTGCTGGCCGCCGCGGGGGGCATGCTGGCTCCGGCCATCGTCTTCACGCTCTTCAACCACGGTACGGCCGCCGCCAACGGCTGGGGAATCCCCACGGCCACGGACATCGCCTTCGCCATCGGCATCCTCTCGATGCTGGGTGACCGCGTTCCCGTGTCGCTCAAAATCTTCCTCACGGCGCTGGCCGTCGCCGACGACCTGGGGGCCATTCTGGTCATCGCGCTCTTCTACGGCGGGACGGTTCAGATCGGCTGCCTGCTGGTGGCGCTGGCCATCATGCTCGGGGTCTACTTCATGAAGCAGATGGGCGAGAAGCGGATGTTCTCTTACCTGGTGCCGGCCTTCGTGGTGTGGGGACTGTTCTACTATTCGGGGGTGCACTCGACCATCTCGGGAGTGGCGATGGCCCTGCTGATCCCGATGGAACCCCGTTACAGCAAGGAGTACTTCGCCCATAAGATGCGCTGGCTCAAAGGGCTGATGCTTTCGGCCGCCACCCACGAGGATTTCCCCAACGAGGAGCAGCGCTTCTACCTGCGGCGCATGCACGACCTGTCGGCCAACTCCGTGGGCATGAGCTACCGGCTGGAACACGCCCTGGCGCCTTACGTGACCTTCCTCGTCATGCCCATTTTCGCGCTGGCCAACGCCGGCGTCGAGATCACCTCGTTCGAATACCTCAATATCTTCCACCATTCGCCCGAAATCGGTTCGATCGGCATGGGCGTCTTCTTCGGTCTGCTCGTCGGCAAGCCGCTGGGCATATTCCTCGCTTCGTGGGGCGCCGTGAAGTCCGGCCTCGCAGAGCTGCCCGAGGGGGCGACGTGGCGCATGCTGCTGGCCGTGGGCTGTCTGGGCGGCATCGGGTTCACGATGTCGCTGTTCGTCGATTCGCTGGCCTTCACCGATGCCGATCTGATCGACCGCGGCAAGATCGCCATCCTGATGGGCTCGCTCGCGGCGGCGATCGTGGGATGCCTGCTGATTCTGGCTTTTTCGAAAAAAAGTACGAGACAATGAAAAAAATCCTGCTGATCCTCCCCGCCGCCGCTTTGCTGGCCGGGGCCTGCTCGAAGAAGTCGGGCGGGGGCGTGAAACTCAGAAACGACACCGATTCGGTGGCCTATGTCATCGGCATGAACGTCGGCATGAACCTGCTGCGGATGGATTCGACGATTAACGTGAACGCCGTCTGCGAGGGCATCCGCGACGCCGTAAACCGGTCGGCGAAACTTTCGGCGGCCGATGCCGAGACGTTCTACCTGCGCTATGTGAACTATGCGCTGCCCGAGAAGGCCCGGGCCTACGAGGAGCAGTTCCTTGCCGATATAGCCAAGTCGAACCGCTCCTATGCCCGCACCTCGTCGGGCGTGACCTATACGGTGACGGCAGTCGGCGATCAGGAGCAGGTCCCCGTGTCGGACCGCGACAGCGTGGCCCTGCGGTGGGTGATCCGCACGGCCGACGGCAGCCGCATCGCCTCCTCCTATGAGAAGGGCGACACGGTGCGCTCGCTGCTGCGCGACCTGCGGAAGGGCGTGCAGGAGAGCGTGAAGCTGATCGGCAAGGGCGGGAAGATCAACGCCTGGATGCCTTCGTCGGCGGCCTACGGCGCCGAGGGCGACAAGGAGCTGGGCGTGGCCCCCAATGCGACGCTTTACTATGAAATCGAGCTCGTCGATGTCGATAAATACGCGAATCGGTCGCGGCGAAGATAATTTACGCCGATAAAGATGAGCGTTATACAATATTTTTATATCTTTGCGCGTACGAATAAAAGCAAACTCAAAACATAGTTAAAAAACAACAATGAAAAAAATCTTTTTTGCTGCGGCACTCGCGGGTGCTGCGATGCTCGCCTCTTGCGGAGGAAACAAGAGCGGCGTGCAGATGGGCAGCCTTTCGGATTTCGACTCGCTGTCGTATTCGCTCGGTGCCAACATCGGTTACGGCATGAGCTATGAAATGAAGGATATCCCGTTCGATTTCAAACTCGTGGACAAGGGTATCAAGGAAGGCGCCATGGGCAAGGCTTCGCAGGAGCACGACAAGTCGCTGGACATGCTGCGCGAGTATTTCATGTCGAAGCGCGGCGAGCGTGCGCAGGCTATCGCTGAGAAGCGTGCCGCTGCCGACAGTGTCCGTCTGGCCGGCGGCGATTCGACCAAGGTCGAGTATCCCGCAGCCGATCCCGAGATGTTCGAGAGCGAAGAGGAGCGCGCTGAGATTTCCTACGCATTCGGTAACGATATCGGTTACAACGTAGCTCAGAGCGGCATGCCCATCCAGCTGGTTTGGATCAGCGAGGCCATGCAGAACGTCCGCGACAACAACGCCAAAATGACGGAGGACGAGGTGAACCAGTACTTGCAGTACTACTTCATGGTGAAGCGTCCGGCCGAGAACGCCGAGGCTTCGAAGGCATGGCTGGAGAAGATGGAGAAGAAATCGGGCGTGAAGAAGACCGAGTCGGGCCTGCTCTATAAGGTTACCGCTGCCGGCGACGCCGCTGCGATGCCGAAGGACCCGCGCGACGTGGTGAAGGTTCACTACACGGGCCGCACCCGCGATGGCAAGGTGTTCGACACCTCGAAGTTCGCCAACCGCTCGAAGGAGCAGCAGGAGATGATCAAGAAACAGCGTCCCGACGATTTCGACAAGGACGAGCCCGTCGAGTTCCCGCTCAACCGTGTGATTCCCGGCTGGACCGAGGGTCTGCAACTGGTGGGCAAGGGCGGCAAGATCACGCTCTGGATTCCCGCCGACCTGGCTTACGGTGCGCGCGGCGCAGGCCGTGACATCGGTCCCAACGAGGCTTTGGAGTTCGAGGTCGAGTTGATTGACGTGACTCCTTACGAGGAGCCCGCTCCGGCGGATTCGACTGCAACGGCCGAGAAGCCCGAGGTCGCTCCCGCAGAGTAACCGGAAAGGCCGAATACGAAAAATCCCGGAACCGCAAGGTCCGGGATTTTTCTATGGATATAAAAGAGGCTTCTTAAGTCTTAGTCTTGGTAGCGCAGAACTGGATATGATCGTTATGAGCTTCCACCGCGCCTAAAAGAGGCTTCTAAGCCTCCCTTAGAAGGGGAGGTCGTCAACCTGTGCGGGTGAGGATGCGTAGGACGGCTCCTCGACGATGGGCGGCATGTCGGGCATCGGAGCGCTTGCCGTCTCCTGCTTGGGTTGCAGACGCCATGCGCGGATGTCGGTGTACCAGCGGCCGTTGTACTCCCGCGACTCGATGTTGACCGAGACGTTGTAGGCCGCCCCCTCTTTCAGCCGGGCTACGTCTTCGGGCTTGTTGAAGAACGTCACGCAGATCTTGCGGGTGAACGAACCCTCGTTCATCTCGAAAACCACGTCCTGACGCTGCCATTCGCCGCGCGCCGACGTTCCTTTCGTCACGGGCATTATTTTGTAAACGGTTCCTTCGAATTCCATACTGTATAAATGATATAGTTGTTTGTTTTCCGCAAAGGTAGTGATTTTTTCGGGATTTCGAGAGCCTACGAAGCGCTTTTGTTTTGCAAACTGTGCGGTTATCGTACCTCCGGCGAGACAGTCTTTCCGAAGAGTCGGCTGCGCTCGGCCTCGAAACAGATGCGGTGACTTTCGACCGAATCGGCGATGGCCGTGCGGAACCGGTGCTCCCGTCGGTTGAGCGTTTCGACGAAATCCTCGATCAGCCGGAGGTCGGCTCCGGTGTGGAAGGGCTTTCCGAGAAGTCCCGAAAAGTCGTATGCCTGCTCTTCGCCGCCTCGGAATTTGCGGACGCGGAGCGTTCGTCGTCGTCGATCTCGCCGTACGACATTCGGATGTGGGTTTCGCGCTGGTCGCCCAGCGTGAAGGCGTCTATCGAGAGGGAGATCGTGATGTCGTTTTCGCAGCAGCCGGATTTTATTTGTCCTGCTTTTTCGCGGATTGTTTCCCGTTGTTCTCGTCGTCGGCGTTTCTGAACTCTTTGATGCCGCGGCCCATTCCGCGCATCAGTTCGGGAATTTTCTTTCCTCCGAACAGCAGGAGCACGATCAGCAGGATGATGACGATCTCCATGTAGCCGATAAAGCAGGGTATGATCATATTTTAGTCTTTTGGTTCCTCGAAATATAGCGTAATTTATGGATTCCTGCCGCCGGGCCGGGAAAACCCGCCGGTTGGCGGCGGGTTTTCTTTCGGTCGGGCGGTCGTGCTACTTCGTCTTGACGGGGGCGGGCAGATCCCTGACCTTGCTGCATGGCAGTTCCTTGATTCGTATGTTGCGGAACTTGATGCCGGGGCCGTGTCCGAGCAGTCCGATGTGTCCCGAGGCGTTGAACAACCCCGGGTGGTTGCGGTGATCGACCGTGTAGGGGTTCTTCTTGCCGCCGTCGGGCGCCACGTTGTGCCCCTGGCAGGCTTCGCGGATGTCGCCGTCGAGGATCACCTCGCCGTTGACCGTCACCGTGATCCGGTCGCCCACGGCGCGGATCTCCTCGACGTTCCAGGTGCCCAGCGGCGGGAATTTCACCCGTTTGGCCGGGATGATGCCGTAGACCGATCCGTGCTGCTGGTATTCGCGCAGATTCTTGTAGATCGGGGCGTCGTGGTCAAGAATTTGGATCTCCATGCCGTGATAGGCGGCGTCCACGCCCATCGGGGTGCGGATGCCGATGCCGTTGTTGACCCCTTCCTGCACAAACTGGAACTCGAAGCGCAGGATGAAGTCGGCGTACTCCTTCTTGGTGTAAAGGTTTCCGCTGCCGCCGTACTGCGCCGTGACGTAGATCGTGCCGTCGAGGGGAACGTAGTTGGTGGTGTTTCCGGTCCATTTGTGCATCGAGGTTCCGTCGAAGAGCACTTCGAAGCCTTCTGCGGCCTCCTCGGGCGAGAGCTCGAAACGCGGCGTCGGGGGCAGCTCGCGGACGTACATTTCGCGGAAGCTGACGGGAGCCGTGCCTCCGACGAGCAGGATTTGACCCTCGGTGTAGGCGGGGATTTCACGGTTGCAGGTGTTTTCGAGAATGACGTTGTTGCATGTCGTGATGCCGTTCAGCACCACCGTCACGCGGTCGTTCACCACCCGGACCTCCATCGTGTTCCACTCTCCGGGGCGGTTGGCGGCCGCGGGAGCCGTGTTTTCGTGGAGCATGTTGCCCGTCAGCGCTCCGGCGTTCCGGCCTCCGAGGGCGATTTGCGGGATCGAGCGGATGCCGAGACTCGCCTCGCCGTCGGTTTTCCATTCGACGATCAGACTGAAATTTTCGTACTCCTTCGCCGACCCGAGCGTCGGGGCTCCCGTCGCTCCCGTGAGCACGCCGTCTGCGGCGTTCCATGTTCCGGCTGCCGCTGCGTCGGCTTCCTGCTGCGCCTTGGTCAGCGCTTTGGGTTTCATCGCCCGGCGGGCGTCGGGATCGCCGGCCACGGCTTTCCACGCTTCCGGGGCGAGTGATGCCGGAACGAACCCTTCGGCGGGAAGTTTCGCCAGCAGACCTTTGATCTCATCGACGGCGTAACCCGCATCGGCGTCGGATTTGGCCAGTTCGGCGTAGACCTCCTGCGCCTTTTTCAGAGCCGAGGCGACGATCTCTCCGCCCATGTCGGGGTTCTTCGCCGCCGCGGTCTTCACCGCCAGCGCCGCCGTTTCGGCCGTCGCGGGGTTATCCAGATATTTCATGGCGAGCACCAGCACCGGGAATTCCGGGGTTTTGGCGAGCGCCTTGAGCAGCTTGTTCTGCACCTTGGCCGAGGGGTTCAGTTCGAGGGCACGGCGGTAGAGCTGGTATTTGCGGACGCTCGTGTCGGCGGATGCCGTCACGAACTCCGTGTATCGGGCCAGCGCCGCGTCGGTCCACGCGGGATTCCGGCGGGCGAGGTCGTACAATACATCCACCATTGCGGGATTTTCGACCGTCAGCAGGGCCGCGAAGGCGGCT
Source organism: Alistipes intestinihominis (assembly GCF_040095975.1). Taxonomy (NCBI): domain Bacteria; kingdom Pseudomonadati; phylum Bacteroidota; class Bacteroidia; order Bacteroidales; family Rikenellaceae; genus Alistipes; species Alistipes intestinihominis. Next base: position 70,321 of record NZ_JBBMFL010000011.1, on the reverse strand, counting down.
TCGCGGTCGTCGGCGGCCAGCAGGGCGTCGATCGCCTCTTTGCTGGCGGCCTGCGCCAGCAGGGGGTAATAGCGGGCTTTCGTGGGAGCGGAGGCGATCCGGGCCATCGTCTTTTCGTATTGGGCGGCGGGCGTCTCCCGGGCCAGCGCATTTTTCAAGCCGGCTTGCAGGGCTTTCACGTCGGCCTCCTGCGCCTTGTCCAGCAGGTCGCACAGACGTTCGAAATCTTTCGGTGAGGCGACGCCTGCCAATGCGTCGTATGCGGCGGCCCGCACGGCGGCATCGGGGGATTCCAGCAGGGCGAAGACCTTGTCTGCGGCGGTCGTTATGCGGCGCATCGCCACGAGTTTCAGGGCGTTGGCCTGCGTCCGCGGCGTGCCGTCGAGGGCGGCTGCGAAAGCGGCGTTGGGCTTGCCGTTGAAGGCTGCGAGAGCGGCCGACGCCTCCCGGGCGTGCGGTCCGTCGAGCTCGGCGACGAGGGCGTCGAGGGCTTCTTGCCCGCCGATCCGGCCGGCGGCACGGATGGCCGCGCGGGCGAGTTCCGGATCGGACGACGCGATGGCGGCGATGACCGTCCCGGCCTGCGAGGCGGCGTGGCGGCTGCCGAACCAGCTGATAACGTCGGTTTTCGCCGCGTCGTTTTTCAGCGACGGCAGTTTTCGGGCGATCGCGGTGTAGAGGTCGTCGTCGGCGAACTCCGCGGCGCAGTCGAGCGCAGCGCAGCGGTAGTTCCGGTCGGGGTCTTTCAGGGCGCCAAGCACCTCTTGCGTCCGTTTTTTGGCATCCGCACGCAGGGCGATTTCCAATCCTGCGATCCGTATGTTCTGCGGCATGCCGGCTTTCCGCAGAGCTTTGGCCGCAGCGAGAGCCTTGGCGCTCCCCTCGGCGGCGAGGCGTGCGAGCAGACTTACGTAGGCGCCTGCGGCATCGCTTTCCGTGAACGTGTATCCGGCGGCCTTGGCTGCCGCGGCGAGGGTTGCGAGCGATGCTTCGCCGCCGCATCTCGCCAGCGCGTTGTAAACGGCCTCCTTCGTCGCGTCGTCGGCCGCGGGGTCTGCGGCCCATTTCAGCAGCGCGGGTTCGGCGGCCGCAAGGCGTTTTTCCGCGGCGGCATAGGCCAGCAGGGCTTGCGGGGCCGGGCTTTGCTCGATCAGAGCGAGTATCGCTCCGTCGGTTCCGGGCGTGGAGATCAGTCCGCGCACGGCGTAGTCCGCGAGGTATTTGTCAGCGGCGTATTTCACGAATACGGGGGCTTCGGCGGCCGTCGCGCAGAGTTGCAGTTGCGAGAGCAGGAATGCCTGATTGGGCTTGTCTGTACAGGCTTCCACGGCCGCGACGAGTCCTGCGCGGACCTCGCGGGCGAGTTCCTCGCGGCCTGCGGCGGTCGCGTAGCTCACCACGCCGTTGATGGCGTACTCCACGGCGGCGTTCTTGCCCTCGGCGGCGGGGACGAGCATTCCGGCCATCATCCGGATTCCTTCGGCTCCGGTCGCGGCCAGCTCCTGCATGACGGCGTCGAACGCCTTGGGGTTCTGCGCCGGAAGCTGGTTCAGTCCGTCCGCCACGATTGTCGCGGCGGTGCGCTGGCGTGCATCCTGCGCCCCGGCGGCGAACGGCACGAGGGTCAGCAGGAGTATTGCAAGTATCTTTTTCATCGTTATCTCAGGTTTGCAGGGTTGGGTCAGATTTTCCACGGCGTGCGCATCGGCTGGTCGATCAGCCGGTTGGCGGCATCGTCGCCGACGAACAGCTGCTTGTCGGGATCGAAATGCAGCGTGCGGTTGAGCCTCAGTGCGCAGGCCCCGAGGTTCACGAGCGTCGAACTGCGGTGTCCCTTGATCTCGTCGAGGGCGAAGCGCTCGCGGGTGCGGACGCACCGGAGGAAATCGGTGTTCTGCGGCTCGGGGTCGGGCATCTCGGAGATCTTCTCCATGACGTTCGGGATCGTGCACTCGAATCCCTGGTAGACCTTGCCCAGCGGCCCTTCGATGTAGGGCACCTTGCCTTTGCTCTCGAAGCCTTCGCCCTCGAGGACGATCTGGCAGCCGTCCGCATAGGTGTAGACGATCCGGTGCCAGATGCCCACGGCGTCGGGATGCTGCTGCGGAGCATCGACCTCGACCTTCACGGGCGAGGTGTCGTCCTTGCCCAGCAGGTACTGCACGGGGTCCATGTAATGCTGTCCCATGTCCGTCAGGCCGCCGCCGTCGTAGTCCCAGTAGCCGCGGAACGTGGCGTGCACGCGGTGTTTGTTGTAGGGCTTCCAGGGCGCCGGTCCGAGCCACATGTCGTAATCCAGTTCCGCCGGAACGGGCTGCGGCGTGAGGTTCTCCTTTCCCACCCAGAAGAATTTCCAGGCGAAACCCGTGGCTCCGGAGATGGTCACCTTGAGGGGCCATCCCAGCAGGCCGCTGTCTACGAGCTTTTTCAGCGGTTCGACCGTCGTTCCCAGCCCGTAGAAGGTGTCCTTGAAGCGGAACCAGGTGTTCAGCCGGAAGATGCGGCCGTTCCGTTTGACGGCCTCCACCACGCGCTTGCCCTCGCCGATGGTGCGCGTCATCGGCTTCTCGCACCAGATGTCCTTGCCCGCCTTGGCCGCTTCGACGGCCATCAGCCCGTGCCAGTGGGGCGGGGTGGCGATGTGCACGATGTCTACGTTGGGGTCGGTGATCAGGTCGCGGTAGTCGTGATAGGCTTCGAGCTTTTGGCCGAACTTCTTGCGGCCCAGCGCCACGGCGCTGTCGAGGTGGTTCCGGTCAACGTCGCAGACCGCCACCAGCCGGCAGGCGTCGTTCGACGTGAAGTGGTAGCTGCTCTTGCCGATGCCGCCCACGCCGATGATGCCTTTGGTGAGCTGGTCGTTCGGGGCGACGAATTTCGGGCCTCCGAGCACGCTGCGCGGCACGACGGTCAGCAGCGTCATGCTGCCCAGCGTTTTGAGGAAATCTCTGCGGGAACTCATTTTCTTCAGGTTGTTTTGGATTTATAAGGTCGTGAGCCGGAGGTTGCGCCAGAGGACTTTGATGCCTCCGCCGTCGTGGATTTGCAGGGCGATGCGTCCCTGTGCGGCGCCGATCTTCGCATCGGTGATGTCGGCCATCGCCTCGCCGTTGAGCCACGTTTGCACGCGGTCGCCTTGTACCCGCAGGCGCAGCGTGTTCCACTCGCCCTCCTTGAGCGCCGACTCCTTCTCGTCGGGAATCTGCACCAGCCATCCGCGGCCGTAGGATTCGTAGATGCCCGCCGTGTCGTGCCCCTTGGGAGCCACCTCGCACTGCCAGCCGTGGACCTTCACGGGCGGCTCGACGAACGAACGGAAGAAGACGCCCGAATTGCCGTTCGCCAGCTGTTTGAACTCCACCGTGAGGTCGAAATCGTCGTAATACTCCCGCGTGGCGAGGTAGCCGTACTGCTTGTCGGGGCCGCTCTCGCAGACGAGGTTGCCCTCTTTGTCCACGTACCATTTCTCGGTGCCGTAAGCCTCCCAGCCCGTGAGGTCCCTGCCGTTGAAAAGTTCGACCTCCCGGCCGGCCTTGCGCGGCAGCTCCTTGATCTTCAGATTGCGGAACGAGGCGGGGTAGCCGTGGTCTTGCAGACAGATGACGCCTCGCTGTGCCAGGCCGTATTCGGGAGCCGTCTCCCATTTGCCGCTGTTCTTGCGTGCGAACCAGTCGTCGGTCCAGGCGTCGAATTCGAGGATTTTACGACCGTTGAGCCAATGCTCGACATGGCCGTTGTCGCAGACGATGCGCGACGTGTTCCACTCGCCCTGCGGATTGACGACGAGCGAATCGGGGTTCGGGAGGTGCATGGCGTAGTCCACGCCCAGCCGTTGCCACGGTTCGAGTTTCGTCGGGGCGTTCTGCGCCTCCCAGCCGTCGTTGTCGATCAGCTGATATTCGGGTCCGGTGACGTAGGGAACCGCGAAATAGGGGTTTTCGACCACATGGTAGAGCATGCCGCTGTTGCCGCCCGGGGAGAGTTTCCAGTCCCAGTCGAGAATGAAGTTTTCATACTGTTTTTTGGTGACGATGTATCCCGAAAGGTCGCTGCCGTCGCCCGCGGCCTGAATGCAGCCGTCCACGACATGCCACGGCTGCGTGAGCGAATCGCCGTTGAAGTCTTTCCATTGGTCGAGCGTCTTGCCGTCGAAGAGCAGTTGCCAGCCGTCGGCGATTTCGGCTTCGGTGAGGGTGTTGTGACGGGGCCCGCACGAGCAGAGGCAGGCCGCGATGATCCCTGATCCGGCCAGCGTGCGGAGCAGATTTCGGAATGAGTTTCGTTTCATAAGGTGTAGGTTTAGGCAGTTTTTGGGGTTATTGTCAATCTTAACCGGGTAAGTTAAACTTTCACTTTTTTCGGGGTCTGTTTCACAAATGTAACTTTTTTTGTGGGGTTTGCAGCCTGAAATGACGAAAAAATATCGGATCGGGTCGAAAAAAGCGCCGCAGCGTGCTTTTTCAGCACGCTGCGGCGTTGCGCTCTGCGGTCCGGATTTCCGGACCGGTCGGGGATCAGGAGTGGCGGCGTGCCAGCTCCTTTTCGAGATCGGCGATCGAACAACCCGTGGCTTCGAGCAACACGAGCAGGTGGTAGATGAGGTCCGAAGCTTCGTAGATCATCGCCTCGCGGTTTTGGGCCACGGCCTCGATGACGGTTTCCACGGCCTCTTCGCCGACCTTCTGCGCGATCTTGTTCACGCCCCGGTTGAAGAGCTTCGAGGTGTAGGAACCTTCGGGCATCTCGGCGTGGCGCCCCTGGATGACGCTTTGCAGGTAGCGGATGAAGCCCTCGGTCTCGGGAACGGCCTCCCCGAAGCAGGTTTTCGAACCCGTGTGGCAGGTCGGGCCGTGGGGGATGACGCGCACGAGCAGCGTGTCGTTGTCGCAGTCGGCGGCGACGGATACGATGTCGAGCCAATTGCCGCTGGTCTCGCCCTTGGTCCAGAGGCACTGGCGCGAGCGGCTGTAAAAGGTGACGCGCCCTTCGGCGAGGCTCTTGTTGTAAGCCTCTTCGTTCATGTAGCCCAGCATGAGCACTTGCAGGGTCCGGGCGTCTTGGATGACGGCGGGGACGAGCCCGCCGGGGAGTTTCGCGGCGTCGAGCGCCGAGAACGGTTTTGCTTCGATTTTCATAGCGGTTTTATAATCTGACGTTTATGTTGCGTTCGTTCAAAGCCCGTTTCAGCACGGGGATCGGAATTTCGTTGTAGTGGAAGATACTGGCGGCCAATGCCGCGTCGGCGCGGCCGAGGGTCAGCACGTCGGCGATGTGGTCCACCGTGCCGGCGCCGCCCGAGGCGATGATCGGGACGGGCAGTTCGGCCAGCCGCGCGAAGGTGTCGCACGGATAGCCGTTCTTCGTGCCGTCGTGGTCCATCGAGGTGAAGAGGATCTCGCCCGCACCGCGGTCGGCGGCCTCGCGGGCCCATGCGAAGAGTTCGCGGTCGGTGGGGCGTTTGCCGCCGTGGGTCGTTACGACCCAGCGGCCCTCGACCGTCCGGGCGTCGATCGCCGCCACGACGAACTGCGAACCGTATTTGGCCGCGATGGCGTCGATCAGCGCGGGATCGGCCACGGCGGCGCTGTTGAGCGTGACCTTGTCGGCCCCGGCGTCGAGGAGCCGCCCGGCATCATCGACCGACGAGATGCCGCCCCCGACGGTGAAGGGGATGTCGATGCGCGCGGCGATGCGCGAAACCAGCTCGGTGAAGGTCCGACGGCCCTCCTCCGAGGCGCTGATGTCGAGGTAGACCAGTTCGTCGGCCCCCTCGGCGGCGTATTTCGCGCCGAGTTCCACGGGGTCGCCGACCTGTTTGAGCCCCACGAAGTTGATCCCCTTGACGGTCTGGCCGTCGCGGATGTCGAGGCAGGGGATTATGCGTTTCGCAAGCATCGTTCGAGTTCTTTGAGGGTGATGCGCCCTTCGTAGAGGGCTTTGCCGACGATGACGCTCCGCAGGCCCTGCCGGTCGAGCTCCCCGATGTCGTCCATGCCCGAGATACCGCCGCTGACGGTGATCTCCACGGCCGGGAAGCGGCTTTGCAACTCGGCGTAGAAGGCCGCCGAGGGGCCGCACAGCATGCCGTCGCGCGAAATGTCGGTGCAGATGACCTGCGCAAGCCCCTGCGGAAGGAAGCGCCCGATCAGTTCGGGAGCCGTGAGCGCCGAACTTTCCAGCCAGCCCTGGATGGCCACCGCGCCGTCGCGGATGTCGGCCCCGAGGATCAGTCGTTCGGGCCCGAACTCCGTGAGCCATTCGGCGAAGCGTTCGGGTTCGCGGACGGCGAGGCTGCCGCAGATGGCGCGGCCGGCTCCGGCGTCGAAGACGCTGCGCAGCGCCTCGCGGCTCTTGATGCCGCCGCCGTACTGCACTTCGAGCCCCGTCCGCGTCGCCACGCGCTCCAGCACCGCGAGGTTGCGGGGTTCGGAGGCTTTGGCGCCGTCGAGATCGACCATGTGCAGGCGGCGGATGCCCGCCTCCTCGAAGCGCAGGGCCGCTTCGAGCGGGTCGCGGTAGTAGGTTTTCCGGCTGGCGTAGTCGCCCTGCGTCAGGCGCACGCACTGGCCGTCGATGATGTCCGTTGCCGGTATGATTTCGATCATGGTGTCAGAGGTTTAGGAAATTCTGTAAGATCAGCGCGCCCGCCCGCCCGCTCTTTTCGGGGTGGAACTGCGTGCCGAAGAAGTTGCCGCGGCCGAGCGCCGCGCTGAACGGAACTCCGTAGCGGGTCGTGGCGACGGTCGCCGCGCACGGTTCCGCCGCGAAGGAGTGGACGTAATACACATAGGTGTCTTCGGCCATGCCGTCGAACAGCGGGGTGCGGAGCTCCGAGATCGTGTCCCAGCCCACGTGGGGGACTTTGAGCCGCTCGCCCGCGGCGGTGAGCGTCGGAAGCCGCCGGACCCGCGTCGGGAAGATGCCCATGCAGCGGGCGTCGCCCTCCTCGCTCGACAGGCACATCAGCTGCATGCCGATGCAGATGCCCAGCACGGGTTGCGTGAGCGTGGGGATCACGGTGTCGAGACCCCGTTCGCGGAGTTTCGCCATCGCGGACGAAGCCTCCCCGACCCCCGGCAGGATCACCCGGTCGGCGCGGCGCAGCAGCGCGGGGTCGGCCGTGAGGATGAATTCGGCCCCGGCGCGGTGCAGGGCGTCGGCAACCGACCGCAGGTTGCCCGTATCGTAATCGACTACCGCTATCATAGGACTCCTTTGCTGCTGGGAATGTCGTATCCGAAGCCCTGCCGGCCGACGGCCATGCGCAGGGCGCGGGCGAAGGCTTTGAAGATGGCTTCGGCCTTGTGGTGGTCGTTGTCGCCGCGGGCCGAGATCTGGAGGTTGCACCGTGCGGCGCACGCGAGCGAGTGGAAGAAGTGGCGGAACATCTCCGTCGGAACGTCGCCGACCCGCTCGCGGCGGAATTCGGCGTCCCATTCGAAGTCGATGCGGCCCCCGAAGTCGAGGAGCACCAGCGCCCGGCAGTCGTCCATCGGCAGGGCGAAGCCGTAGCGGGCGATTCCGGCCTTCGTGCCCAGCGCGCGGTCGATGGCCTCGCCCAGAGTGATGGCCACATCCTCCATCGTGTGGTGTTCGTCGATGTCGAGGTCGCCCCGGGCATCCACGGCCAGCGATACGCCGCCGTGGTGGGCGATCTGCGCGAGCATGTGGTCGAGGAAGCGCAGGCCCGTGGAGATCTCGCCGTTGAAGTCGCCGCGGCCGTCGAGGTCGAGGCGGACGGTGATCTGCGTTTCGCGGGTCTCGCGCCGGACCTCCACCCGGCGTTCGCCGCGGCGGATGAACTCGGCGATCTCGGCCCACGAGTCGGTGACCAGCGCGCAGGCGTCGGCGGCCCCGGCTTCGTCGAGCATCCGGAGCCCCTCGGCGGCGGGCGCCAGCAGGATGCCCCGGGCCCCGAGGTTGCGGGCCAGCAGGATGTCGGTCACACGGTCGCCGATGACGTAACTCGCCGCGAGGTCGTATTCGCCGCCCGTGTAGCGGCCGAACATCCCGGTTCCGGGCTTGCGCGTGGGGGCGTTGTCGTGCGGGAAGGTGCGGTCGATCAGCTGGTCGTCGAACGCGACGCCCTCGCCCCGTAGCGTCGAGAGCATCTTTTCGTGCGCCGGCCAGAAGGTCTCCTCGGGAAAGGACGCGGTGCCCAGTCCGTCCTGGTTGGTGGCCAGCACGAGGTCGAACCCGAGGCCCGTGAGGGCTTTCAGCGCGGAGATGGCTCCGGGCACGAAGGCGAGTTTTTCGAGGCTGTCGATCTGTTCGTCCGCGGGTTCGGCGATGACGGTGCCGTCGCGGTCGATGAAGAGGGCTTTTTTCATAGGGTGAAATTTTTGACGGTTTCCAGCATCCGGACATTCTCCTCGGGCGTCCCGACGGTGATGCGCAGGCACCCTTCGCACCCCGGGATGCGCGAGCGGTTGCGGACGATGACTCCCGCGGCGATCAGTGCGTCGTAAAGGCGGTCGGGATCGGGGGTGCGGACCAGCACGAAATTGGCCTCCGAGGGGTAGACCCGCTCGATGGCGGGGCATGCCGCGAGGGCCCGGGCGATGGCGTCGCGCTCGGCGCGGAGCTGCGCCACCTGCCCTGCGATGTCGAATGAGAGCCGTTCGGCGACGGCGGCCTGCGCCAGGCAGTTGATGTTGTAGGGATATTTCACGCGGGCGAAGAGCTCTGCGACGGGGGCCGACGCGAAGGCCAGCCCGAGGCGCAGCCCCGCCATGCCCCACGCTTTGGAGAGGGTTTGCAGGACGATGAGGTTCTCGAACTCGTCGAGCCGCGCGAGGAATCCCGGACCGGAGGCGAAGTCGATGTAGGCTTCGTCGAGCACGACCATGCCGTCGAAACGGCGGATGAGCCGTTCGATGTCGGCCGCCGGGAAGGCGTTGCCCGTGGGGTTGTTCGGCGAACAGAGCCACAGCAGTTTGGTGCGTTCGTCGGCCGCGGCCAGCAGCGCTTCGACCGGGAGCGAGAACTCTTCGCCGAGGGGCACCTCGCGCATCTCGATGTCGTTGATGTCGGCGGCGACGCGGTACATGCCGTAGGTCGGGGCGATCGAAACGGCGTTGTCTGTGCCCGGGCGGCAGAAGATGCGGTAGGCGAGGTCGATGGCCTCGTCGCTGCCGTTGCCGATGAAGACCTGCTCTTCGCGCACGCCTTTCAGCGCGGCGATGCGCCGTTTCAGCTCCTTCTGGTGCGGGTCGGGGTAGCGGTTGACGCCGTTTTCGTAGGGGTTTTCGTTGGCGTCGAGCCACGTCGTGATCTCCCCGCCGGCGTATTCGTCGCGGGCCGTGGAGTAGGGTTTCAGCGCCCGGATGTTGGGGCGCACGAGTTGTTCGAGGGTCTTCATGGGCGCTCTTTTTTCAGACGGACGCGGACTGCGGCGGCGTGCGCCCCGAGCCCTTCGGCCTCGGCCATGGCGACGATCGCCGGGGAGAGGGCCGAAAGCCCGTCGCGGGTGAGTTCCTGATAGGTGATCTTGCGCAGGAACGAATCGGTGTTCACGCCGCTGTAAGCCCGCGCCCAGCCGCCCGTGGGCAGCGTGTGGTTGGTGCCCGAGGCGTAGTCGCCGGCGCTCTCGGGCGACCACGGCCCGATGAAGACGCTGCCGGCGGCGGTGATCTGCGCCGCGGCCTCCCAGGCGTCGCGCATCGAGACGATCAGGTGCTCGGGAGCGTAGGCGTTGGCGAAGGCGATCATCTTCTCGCGGCTGTCGAGCACCACGATGCGGCTCTGGCGGAGCGCTTCGCGGATGGTGTCGCCGCGCTGAAGCTGTTGCAACTGCTCTTCGACGGCGCGCCGGGTGTCGCGGGCGAAACGTTCCGAGGCGCAGACCAACACCGCCTGGCTGTCGCCTCCGTGTTCGGCCTGCGAGAGGAGGTCGGCGGCGGCGAAGTCGGGCGACGCTTCGTCGTCGGCCAGCACGAGCACCTCCGAGGGGCCCGCCGGGAGATCGACGGCCACGTCGTTGGCGCCGACCAACTGTTTGGCTTTGGTGACGTAGCGGTTGCCGGGACCGAAAATCTTGTCCACGCGCGGGATGCTTTCGGTACCGTAGGCCAGGGCCGCCACGGCCTGCGCGCCGCCCACGGCGTAGACGCGGTCCACGCCGCAGAGGTCGGCGGCATAGAGGATTTCGGGGGCTATGGTGCCGTCGGGACGCGCGGGGGTGCAGAGCACGACCTCCGGGCATCCGGCGACGCGGGCCGGAACGGCCAGCATCAGCACCGTGGAGAATAGCGGGGCCTTGCCGCCGGGGATGTAGAGCCCCACGCGGCGGATGGGCAGCGCGCGCTGGACGCACCGCACGCCCGGCATCGGTTCGACGCTGACCTCGGGGGGCAGCTGGGCGCGGTGGAAGGCTTCGATATTGGCCTTGGCGGTGTCGAGGGCCTCCTTCAGCGCTTCGGGAATGAGCGCTGCGGCCGCGCGGCGGACATCGGCGGGGACTTCGAACGTTTCGCAGTCGCGCCCCTCGATGCGGCGGGTGATGTCGCGCAGGGCCCGGTCGCCGCCGGTGCGCACCTCGTCGAGAATCGAGGCCACCTGACGGGTGATCTCCTCCTCCCGGCGCGTGCAGCGTTCGGTGAGGGCCGCCCACTCGGAGCGTTCGGGGTTGGGGTAGATGTTGAGGATTTCCATATCGGGTTCGGATTTTCAGCGGATCATGTTTTCGAGGGCCAGGATCAGGATGCCTTCGGCTCCGATCTCTTTGAGACGTTCGATGCGCTCCCAGAGCTGCTCCTGGGCGATCACGGCGTGGATCGAGCACCATCCCTCCTGCGCCAGCGGCAGCACCGTCGGGCTGCGCATGCCGGGGAGAATGCGGATGGCGTCGTCGAGCCGCTCCTTCGGGAGGTTCATCAGCACGTATTTCATTCCGCGGCTGTCGAGGATCGAGTTGAAACGGAACGTCAGCTGCTTCATCTCGCGGCGTTTGTCGCTGTCGAGTCCGGGGCAGGCGATGAGCACCGCCTCGGAGAAGAAGACCTTTTCGACCTCCGTGAGCCCGTTCGAGATGAGCGTGCCGCCCGAGGAAACGATGTCGAAGATGGCGTCGGCCATGCCCACGGCCGGGGCGATCTCCACGGAACCCTCGATGGTGTGGATTTCGGCCTGGATGCCGCGCTCGACGAAGTAGCGGGCGAGGATGTTGGGGTAGGAGGTGGCGACGCGCTTGCCGCAGAAGAAGTCGGGACCTTCGTAGGTTGTCGTCTTGGGCACGGCCAGCGAGATGCGGCAGCCCCCGAACCCGAGGTCCATGACCTGTTCGACGGTGAAGCCCTTCTCGGCGACCTCGTTCAGCCCCACGATGCCCACATCGGCGACGCCCATGGCCACGGCCTGCGGGATGTCGTCGTCGCGCAGGTAGAGGACTTCCAGCGGGAATCCCTCGGCGCGGGAGATGAGTTTGCGTTTGCTCTCGGCAACGCGGATGCCTGCTTCGGAAAGCAGTTCGATGCTCTGTTCGTTCAGTCGGCCCTTGGCCTGGATGGCTATTCTCAGCATATTCGGTGTGTGTTGATTGTTTTCGTTTCGGACACCCACCTGCGGCCCGGCATATGAAAAAGCCCACCCGCAGGGGGTGAGCTTCATATAATTGCGTTGTTTCACATATACATGATCGACCTACCCCTCGGTAAAGCGGTGATGGTGATGATGGATATGGTTGAAAGTCGTCATTGTCGTTCTCTTCGGATGCAAATATAGCGATTCCATTCGGAAAAACCAAAATTCGGACCGTTTTTTTGACAGGCAGCCGCCGTACCTAAATATATATTGAAAATTTTCAGTATATTTACCGCGGACTTGCCGCTGTGGTTAGGGCGGCTCGGATTTACCCAAACAAACGATACGACCATGTGTGACGATCCTATTCAATTGATCGCAACCCGTCTGCGCGGGCTGCGCGAAGTGCTCGAACTGTCGGAGCAGGAGGTGGCCGAAAGCTGCCATCTGACCCTCGAACAATACCGGGCCATGGAGAGCGGGCGGACCGACTTTTCGGTCAACGTGCTGCAAACCATATCCCGCCATTACGGGATCAGCCTCGACGCGCTGATGTTCGGCGAGGAGCCCCGGATGAACTCCTATTTCATCACCCGCGCCGGAAAGGGCGTGGCGGTGGAGCGCCGCGAGGCGTACCGCTACGAGGCGCTGGCCTCGGGATTCCGCGGCCGGAAGATCGACCCCTTCATCGTGACGGTGGAGCCGGCTCCGGCCGACGCCCCGATGCACCTGAACTCCCACGACGGGCAGGAGATGAACTACGTGCTGGAGGGGCGCCTGCTGATCAGCCTGAACGGCCGGGAGTTCGAGCTCGAACCGGGCGACAGCCTCTATTTCGACTCGGCGCAGCCCCACGGAATGAAAGCCCTCGACGGAAAAACGGTCCGTTTCCTGGCCATAATCATGTAAACTATGGTAGAACGATTTTTAACGCAGACCTCCTTTGCGTCGCAGGAGGATTTCCGCAGGAACCTGCATATCCGCGTTCCCGAAAATTTCAATTTCGCCTACGACGTTGTTGACGCCTATGCCGCGGAGCAGCCCGACAAAAAGGCCCTGCTGTGGACCAACGACCAGGGCGAGGAGATTCAGTTCACCTTCGCCGACCTCAAACGCGAGAGCGACCGCACGGCCTCGTGGTTCCGGAGCCTCGGCATCGGCAAGGGCGACGCGGTGATGCTGATTCTCAAACGCCGCTACGAATTCTGGTTCTCGATCCTCGCGCTGCACAAGCTGGGGGCGGTGGTGATTCCCGCGACCCACCTGCTGACCAAGAAGGACATCGTTTACCGCTGCAACATGGCCCGGATCAAGGCGATCGTGGCGGCGGGCGAGACGGTCATCACCGACCATATCGCGGCGGCCATGCCCGAAAGCCCCACTGCGGAGGTGCTGATAAGCGTGGGCCCCGAGGTTCCCGCGGGCTTTCTCGACTTTCACGAGGGCATTGCCGGGGCTGAACCCTTCGTGCGTCCGGAGCGGGCGAACGCCAACGACGACATCATGATGATGTATTTCACGTCGGGAACGACGGGCGAGCCGAAGATGGTGGCCCACGATTTCACCTATCCGCTGGGTCACATCACCACGGGCCTGCTGTGGCACAACCTCCACGAAGGGAGCCTGCATCTGACGATCGCCGACACGGGGTGGGCCAAGGCCGCGTGGGGCAAACTCTACGGGCAATGGCTGGCCGGGGCCAATATCTTCGTCTACGACCACGAGAAGTTCACGCCCGCGGAGATTCTGCACAAGATCGAACAGTACCGCATCACGTCGCTGTGCGCGCCTCCGACGATCTACCGCTTCCTCATCCGCGAGGACCTCACGAAATACGACCTCTCGTCGCTGGAGTACTGCACGACGGCCGGCGAGGCGCTGAACGGCGCCGTGTACGACACGTTCCAGCGTCTGACGGGCATCCGTCTGATGGAGGGCTTCGGCCAGACCGAAACCACGCTGACGCTGGCGACCTTTCCGTGGATGGAACCCAAGCCCGGGAGCATGGGCATGCCCAATCCCCAGTACAGGATCGACCTCGTGACCTCCGACGGCCGTTCGGCCGAGGACGGCGAGCAGGGGCAGATCGTGATCCGCACCGACGGAGGCAAGCCGCTGGGGCTTTTCAAGGAGTATTATCTCAACGAGGAGCTGACGCACGAGGCGTGGCACGACGGGATCTACTACACGGGCGACATGGCGTGGCGCGACGAGGACGGATATTACTGGTTCGTGGGACGCGCCGACGACGTGATCAAGAGTTCGGGTTACCGCATCGGGCCTTTCGAGGTCGAAAGTGCGCTGATGACCCATCCTGCGGTGGTGGAGTGCGCCATCACGGGCGTTCCCGACGAGATTCGCGGGCAGGTGGTCAAGGCGACGATCATCCTTGCGGAGAAATACCGCGCGCAGGCCGGGGAGGCGCTCGTCAAGGAGTTGCAGGACCACGTGAAGCGCATCACGGCACCTTATAAATATCCGCGCGTGATCGAGTTCGTGGAGTCGCTGCCCAAGACCATCAGCGGCAAGATACGCCGCACGGAGATCCGCTCGGCGGACGGGAAATAACGGAAAAAGGGGCTGTCTGATATTTCAGACAGCCCCTTTTCAGTGGGCCCAGAGGGGCATGATCCCACGACCTTCGGATTATGAGTCCGCTGCTCTGACCGACTGAGCTATGGGCCCGGTCCTGCGCCTGCGGAGGCGCTTGCGTGGCGCAAAGATAAAAAAAAATCAGCAAATCCCAGTGCTGTCGGAAAAAAACTCTTTACCGTGAACCTTGTTTTTGGGGCTTCCGGAAAAATAATTTTTAATTTTTAATTTTTAATTCTCAATTTTTTTCTACCTTTGCCGCGACAAAATCATTCATTAAAACAAAAACAGCGAAATGAAAAAGGGTATTCATCCGGAAAATTATCGTTTGGTGGCGTTCAAGGACATGTCCAACGACCACGTGTTTTTGTGTCGGTCCGCCGTTTCGACAAAAGAGACCATCGAAGTGAACGGCGAAACCTATCCCGTGTATAAGATGGAAATTTCCAACACGTCGCACCCGTTCTACACCGGTAAGATGAAGTTGGTTGACACCGCAGGTCGCGTCGATAAGTTTATGAGCCGCTACGCAAAACGCTACGATAAGAAGAACGCAAAGTAATCGCGCTGTGCGTTTCGATCCCGAAACGGGCCGTAACCGGAGGTTGCGGCCCGTTGTTTTTTACACGACGGCGCGGCTTCGGGATTTTTTTGCGTCCGGCGGCGAAATAGTTGAACGACATACTGTTTTTATATCTATATTTGCGGTGCAGGCAAACAGGATTTCAATCTGATCGTAATTATGAAAAACTGCATGAAACAGATCGTATTCGCCGCGGCGCTGGGCGTCGCAGCAGCCCTTGCGTCGTGCGTCGGACGGCAGGTCGTCGTCGAGGCCGAGAGCCAGCGCGATTCGCTGGCGACGGTCGTCAGCGCCAAGGATTCGCTCATCAACGCCGTGTTCGCGGACATCAACGCCATTTCGGAGAACCTCGCGCTGATCAAGTCGCGCGAGAATCTCATCACCGTGGCCGGCGAGGCTGAGGGAGGACGCCGCCCCGTGGAGGAGATCAACAACGACATCGCGGCCATCGACCGTCTGTTGCGGGAGAATAAAGACAAAATCGCTTCGTTGCAGCGTTCGGCAGCCTTGCTGCGCAAGTCCAACCTGCGTATCGAGAGCCTGGAAAAGATGATCGCCGACATGAACGCGCAGCTCGGGGAAAAGTCGGCCGAGGTGGACCGGCTGCGTGAAAGGCTGGCGCAAATGGGCGTCGAAGTCGAGAGCCTGTCTCAGGAAGTGGCCGTCCGCAGCGCCGAAGTCGAGAACCTCAGCGGCGAGAAGATCGAGTTGCAGAACCAGCTCAACACGGTCTATTACATCGTGGGGCCCGAGAAGGAGTTGCGCGACGCACAGATCATCAACAAGCAGGGATTCATCGGCCGGACGCTGACGGTGGGCAGGACTGGCAATCTGGACAGTTTCACGGCGGCCGATTCGCGCCTGCTGTCGGAGATTCCCGTCGGACAGAAAAGGGCTTCGGTCGTCACGTCGCATCCCGAGGATTCGTATCAGCTGGTGACAGCCGGCGACAAGGTCGTCGAGAAATTGGTCATTACCGATCCCGTGCGCTTCTGGGAAACGTCTAAAGTGCTTATAATAAGCTATAAGTAAGAACCCCGAAGCCTGTTTGCAACATCCTGTAAAGTCCCTGCCGACGACGGCGGGGACTTTTTTTGCCTTTCGCCGCGACTCGGAGATTGGCTTTCCGATTTTTTTTGTATTTTTGTTCCGAATCTCACATTGGTACTTTATGGATTATCAACCCCAACCGCAGTTCGTAGAGTCGTCGTTGAAAGAGAATTGCACTGCGGATTGTAGTAGTTGTCCCACATTTCCTGCACCGTTTCGCCGCATCGGCGACTCGACCTATTGCAGGTTTTCGCAGCTGACCTTTGCGGCGGGAAAAGGTGTCGTCTTCCCGGCGGACCGTATGGTGCGTATCCTTTTCATCCTGTCGGGATCGCTCAAACTCGAACACGGTACCGATACGGTCCGGCTGGTTACCTCGAAACAATGCGTGTGCCTGGCCCGCAACGAACGTTTTCTGGCTACGGCGCAGGATGACGATACCCATGTGGTCGTGCTGTCGCTCATCCACCGGATCGAGTTCTGCGAGCAGGATATTTTCGACAAGGTGATGCCCTACGATTCGGTCATCCCGACCGAGATCGTCCCGACGCTTTCGATGCATTCCTCCATCGAACATCTTCTGGGCTCCATCTTTACGATCCAGCAGATGTCTAACTGCGTCCGGTTCCACCGGATGAAGGCCACGGAACTCTTCATGATGATCAAGGTGCTCTATACGCCGACCGAGCACGCCTATTTCTTCCAGTCGATGATTCAGCCGCAGGACAATTTCCGCGTCTTCGTCTGCAACAACTACGACAAGGCGCAGGGCGTGGCCGAGCTGGCTTCGCTGGCGGGCATGAGCCTTTCGGTCTTCAAGCGCCGCTTCGCTGAGCATTTCAACGACAGCGTCTACCATTGGATGATGCGTCAGAAAGCCCTCAAAGTCTTCTCCGACATCCGTGACGGCGAGGACAGCACCAAGGCGCTGATGAGCAAATACGGATTCCGCCACTACACGCAGTTCAGCCGTTTCTGCAAGAATTACTTGCAGGCGACGCCCGCCCAGCTGATCGCTTCGATCAAAAAGAAATAGAACCCGGCTGTGCCGGATTGGAGGAGGCTTCCCGGGGAGGGTGGCCTCCTGTGTTTTTACCGCTCCGACACGTAGACGTTCAGGTCGATCCACTCTCCGTCGGAGAGCTCCTCGCCCCGCGGTTCCACATGGCTGAGCCGGAACCCGAGCCGCCGGGGAATGGCGTTGCTCGGCAGGTTGCCCGCGCCGCAGCGGATCTCGACACGCCGCATGCCCATCTGCGCGAAGGCCGTTTCGCAGAGCGTCCGCACGGCCGCCGTCATGATTCCTTTGCCCTGCTGCTCCTCGCGGAGCCAGTAGCCGATCTCGACGCTGCGTTTGCCGGCGTCGGCCGATTTGAAGCCGATCAGTCCGGCAAAGGCCCCGCCGTCGCGGATCGTGTAGACCGGATTGGCCGTGTCGGCGAGCATTCCGGCCACCACGGCTTCGCTCTGTTCGACGCAGTGGGTTTCGGCGACGAACGGCAGCCAGCGGCCGAGGTACGGGCGTTGGGTGTCGATCGAGCGGAATATATCCGCGGCATCCTCCGCGCGGAGCCTCCTGAGTGCGTAGGGGCCGAAAAGGGGAATCGTATCCATGCTGTAATTCATATGAGCGGATTTTGTCGTTGGAGATCAAAGATATAAAAAAATGGCGGTATAAAAATCCTGCCGGGAAAAATGGACCGATCGTCTTGCAGCGGCTGAATCGTTGAGAATCAGGCAGAGTGCAAATGCCATTCAGGACGTTGCCTAATCGGCACGGAAAGACATATCTCGGTTTTTTCGTTCAGTTCAAGCACTTTGCGACTGGCGGTACGAGGCTTTATGACGGAAATGTGATAACTTTGTGGGTATAAGGACAGAAAATTTGAATTTATGAAAAGATGGCAGAAAATAGCCGGCATGATTCTGTTTGCGCTTATTGCGATATATGAGTTTTTGACGTGGGCGAATGCTTATATCCACCTGAAATATGTAGTAGAACCAACCGAAAATGACTTTCTGGTAGACGAAAGCTATATGTGTGTCAATACGTTATCTTTGGGCATGTGGCTGAATTTGGGGATAGCCGTATTCTTGTTTATATGCCTTTGGCGGAAAGGGGGTGGACGATGAAAAGCAGAGCTATTTGCATGGGGATAATAATTTTGGTGGCGATTGTCGTGTTTTGCGTTACTCCATATTCTTATTGGAATGCGGATAAAATGCTTTCCGGCGCTTTATACTGTAATTTGGCAGTTGTAATGATTAGTATATTAATCCTTTATTTGTTCAATAGAAATGATGTGAAAGCCGTCGCCAAAACTATCTTTATTTCCCTTTCTACTTATCTTCAAATACTTGTCGGATTCTTTTTGTATCAATATGGCCTCATTTATTGTCTGCTTTTATTGGTCATGCAGATCTTATTAGGGTTGGCGATAATGAAATCTGCGCTGAATTATAAAAGTATAGTGGTCATATCTTCTAATCTTTTAGCATCAACGATATGGGCGCATAGAATTTATGGATTTATGTATTATTCCAATATCAGTAGCGATCTGGAAACTATTGGAGTGTCCAGTTTAATTACTGCTATTGGTGCTGTTATGGCCTCTGTGATTTCGATATTCTGTATTTCCAGCTATAAACAAAGCGATGAAACTGACCGATGAACGATTTTGGATATGGGAGATTGCGCTGACGTTATCTCTTTCGGCGTTGCCATTGATGCTGTATGGCGATAACATCGGTATAGTGACGCTGATAATTGTTTCGTATGCAATCGCCGGTGCTATCGGGCTGATGTTTTCATCAAAAACAAGGTGCGTCTTGACTTGGTTCTTGATGTTTGTAATATCTGTTGGAGCATATATTATTGACATTATTTTGATTGCTGCTTTCAGTCTGATCGAGATGGAGCCATACCCGTTTATCATGGGGCAGATCTGTTTTTTGCCGATATATCTTTTTGTAAACGGATTGGTGTGTATCGTTGGTGGGATTATCATGAGACTTACAAAAAAACGGAACAGAAGGCAGGCGATGGAGAATGAATGGAAAGTGGAAATTGGCAAGGACAAGGATTTGGCGGATAAAGTATGAAAAAACAGGCGGAATTTCTAATATAAAATAGGTGCGACGGGCCCGGGAATGGGCTGTCCGGGAGGAATGCGGGCGCCGCCCGGACCGGCGGATGACATAGTTGGACGAGAAAGACGATATTTTTTGCGGAAGCTGTTGCGTTATCCAAAACTTTTCCTATCTTTGCACCCGATTTCGCCCGTGAACCAACGGCGTCGGGGCGCGGTTCTTTGAGATGAGTTAAAAAGTGGAAAATTTATCACGAATAATTTGCGCGGTAAATTTTTTATGCCTACTTTTGCAATCCAAAACGGTGAATACTGCCGATGTAGCTCAGTTGGCCAGAGCAGCTGATTTGTAATCAGCTGGTCGTGGGTTCGAATCCCTCCATCGGCTCGGAAAGCCGACGCGAGGAGGAGCTAAAAAGACCCTGCCGAAGGCAGCAGTCGAAAAAGAGTTTGACGGTCAAACTTGTTTGAAACGACAAACTGTTTTGAGGCTGGGAGTTCCGAAGGAACGAGGGCTTTTTACGACGACGAGCGGCGGCAGGACGAAAGCCTCCCCGAAAGGGAAAGACGAGCGGCGCGAAACGCAAGTGGAGCGGAGCGAAGTCAATCCCGGGTAAAAAGGAAAAAGGCCGTGCCAATTCCTCACGGGAGAAAAGCAAGGGAAGTTACCAGAGTGGCCAAATGGGGCAGACTGTAAATCTGCTGGCGTACGCCTTCGGTGGTTCGAATCCATCACTTCCCACTAAAAAAACAGAGTGCCGGTTGGAGTTGCTGGGTCCCGGATGCCGTCGGAAGACGGCGCGAGGGAAAGGATGACTCTGATACGGTATGTTTTTGCGGAAGTAGCTCAGTTGATAGAGCATCAGCCTTCCAAGCTGAGGGTCGCGAGTTTGAGCCTCGTCTTCCGCTCTACATGCGCAGCAGCGTGTGATGCGAACGCCTCCGTCGGATGGACGGGGAGTTTGCGTCGCCCGCTTGTTCTGCGAAATGAATTTTATTAAAACTTGGGACAATTTTTAACAATACTTTAATACTTAAATACTATGGCAAAAGAAAAATTCGACCGGTCGAAACCGCACGTAAACATCGGTACCATCGGTCACGTAGACCACGGTAAGACCACTCTTACCGCAGCTATCACGACTGTTCTGGCTAAGAACGGCCTCTCGGAGCTCCGTTCGTTCGACTCGATCGACAACGCCCCCGAGGAGAAAGAGCGTGGTATCACGATCAACACCTCGCACGTTGAGTACCAGACTGCTACCCGCCACTACGCTCACGTAGACTGCCCGGGACACGCCGACTATGTGAAGAACATGGTAACGGGTGCCGCTCAGATGGACGGTGCCATCCTGGTAGTTGCCGCTACGGACGGCCCGATGCCCCAGACCAACGAGCACGTGCTGCTCGCCCGTCAGGTGAACGTGCCGCGCATCGTTGTTTTCCTGAACAAGTGCGACATGGTGGACGACCCCGAAATGCTCGACCTGGTCGAGATGGAGGTTCGCGACCTGCTTTCGAAATACGACTATGACGGTGACAACGCTCCCGTTATCCGCGGTTCCGCACTCGGCGGCCTGAACGGCGAGCCGAAGTGGGAGGAGAAGATCATGGAGCTGATGAACGCCGTAGACGAGTACATTCCCATTCCGCAGCGTGAGAACGAGAAGCCGTTCCTGATGCCTGTCGAGGACGTGTTCTCGATCACCGGCCGCGGTACCGTCGTAACGGGCCGTATCGAAACCGGTGTCATCCACGTCGGCGATCCCGTCGAGATCGTAGGTCTCGAGGAGAAGACCCTGACTTCGACCTGTACGGGTGTCGAGATGTTCCGCAAGCTGCTCGACGAGGGCGAGGCCGGCGACAACGTAGGTCTGCTCCTCCGCGGTATCGACAAGAAGGAGGTAAAGCGTGGTATGGTAGTCGCCAAACCCGGCTCGATCACCCCGCACACCGAGTTCGAGGCTGAGGTCTACATCCTGAAGAAAGAGGAGGGTGGCCGTCACACGCCGTTCCACAACAACTATCGTCCCCAGTTCTATCTGCGTACGATGGACGTAACGGGTGAGGTTCACCTGCCCGCAGGCGTGGATATGGTCATGCCGGGCGACCACGTGACCATCACCGTGAAGCTGATCTACCCCGTTGCTCTCAACGAAGGTCTGCGTTTCGCAATCCGCGAGGGTGGCCGTACGGTAGGTGCAGGTCAGATCCTGAAGGTTCTCAAATAATTGACCCGATAGAGAAGCGGTCCCGTGCCGCTTCTCATTTTAGGAGCATAGTTCAAGGGTAGAATAGCGGTCTCCAAAACCGTTGATGGGAGTTCGAATCTCTCTGCTCCTGCCAAAATAAAGGAAGAAGATATGTTGAATTACATCAAAGAATCCTATAACGAGCTTGTAAACAAGGTGACGTGGCCTACGTTCCCGCAACTTCAAAGCTCGACGGTGGTCGTGATGGTGGCTTCGGCCATCTTCGCCATTGTCGTACTGGCGATGGACCTGACGTTCGAGAACATGATGGCCGCCATCTACAAGACCCTGGGTAATCTTGGCCGTTAATTTCTGCTGAATCCAATGAGCGAGATTAAGAAACAGTGGTATGTAGTCCGTGCCATCGGCGGCAAGGAGGCGAAAGTGAAGGAGTATATCGAAGCAGAAATCCGTCACAACCACCTCGAAGACTACATCTCCCAGGTGCTGATCCCTACGGAAAAAGTCTATACCATCCGCAACGGTAAGAAAGTTTCGAAAGAGAAGGTTTCTTATCCGGGCTATGTGTTGGTGGAGGCCGCTTTCGTGGGCCAGATTCCGATTATAATTCGCAATACTCCCAATGTGCTGGGTTTCTTAGGCGACACCAAAGAGGACAGCCGCAAGATGAACGCCACGCCCCTGCGTCCGCAGGAGGTCGCGCGCATCCTGGGCCGTGTCGATGAGATGAACGCCATGGAGGAGGAAAACGAAATACCATTCTTTGTCGGCGAGACCGTAAAGGTTACGGACGGTCCTTTCTCGAGCTTCCAAGGTACTATCGAGGCAGTCGACAACGAGCGCAAGAAACTCACGGTATCGGTGAAGATATTCGGGCGCAAAACTCCTATGGAGTTGGGTTTCACTCAAGTAGAAAAAGAATAATTAACCAAGGAAAACTATGGCAAAAGAGGTTGCTGCATTTATTAAATTGCAGATCAAAGGTGGTGCCGCCAATCCTTCGCCCCCGGTTGGTCCCGCATTGGGTTCTAAGGGAGTCAATATCATGGACTTCTGCAAGCAGTTCAATGCACGTACGCAGGACAAGGCGGGAAAGGTTCTTCCGGTCATCATCACGGTTTACAGCGACAAATCGTTCGATTTCGTTGTAAAACAGCCGCCCGTAGCCGTCCAGCTCAAAGAAGCAGCGAAAGTGCAGAAAGGTTCCGCACAGCCCAACCGCGACAAGGTGGGACAGGTGACGTGGGATCAGATCCGCGAGATCGCTCAGGGCAAGATGCCTGACATGAACTGCTTTACGTTGGAGGCCGCGATGCGCATGGTTGCCGGTACTGCCCGCAGTATGGGTATCAATGTCGTCGGAGAATTTCCTAATATGTAATTGCGAAGAAGATGAGTAAGTTGACAAAAAATCAAAAGATCGCCTACGCTAAGGTGGAAGCCGGTAAGGCTTACAAGCTCTCGGAGGCTGCCGCTCTTCTGAAGGAAATTACGTTCACGAAATTCGACGCTTCGGTGGATATCGACGTGCGTTTGGGCGTAGACCCGCGCAAGGCGAACCAGATGGTCCGCGGCGTGGTGACGCTGCCCCACGGAACCGGCAAGACGGTGCGTGTGCTGGTGCTCTGTACTCCCGAGAAGGAGGCCGAGGCACAGGCCGCAGGCGCCGACTATGTAGGTCTGGACGAGTATGTTGACAAGATCAAGGCCGGCTGGACCGACGTTGACGTGATCATCTGTACTCCCAATGTGATGGGCAAGGTGGGTGCGCTGGGCCGTATTCTGGGTCCCCGCGGCCTGATGCCGAACCCCAAGACCGGTACGGTGACGATGGAAGTCGGCAAAGCCGTAGGCGAGGTGAAGGCCGGTAAGATCGACTTCAAGGTCGATAAGTTCGGTATCATCCACACGACGGTGGGCAAGGTGTCGTTCTCGGCGGATCAGATCGTGGAAAACGCGAAAGAGGTGCTGAATATGATCATCAAGCTCAAACCGGCTGCTGCCAAAGGTTCTTATGTGAAGAGTATCTATCTCTCGACCACCATGAGCCCCGGCGTGCAGATTGATTCCAAATCAGTAGAAACCAAATAAGAAGGAGGAAAGAAGAGATGACTAAGGAAGAAAAACTGGTTGTAATCAACAACCTCGCCGAGCAGCTCCAGGCTTATCCTCACTTCTATATCGCCGACATCGAGTCGCTCAACGCCGAGCAGACCGCTGCCCTGCGCCGCAAGTGCTTCGAGAGCGATGTGAAACTGGTGGTGGCCAAGAACACCCTTCTGGGCAAAGCCCTCGAGAAGGTGGAGAAAGCCGATGCTGATCTGGTAAAAGTATTGGAGGGTCCTACCTCGATCATGTTCGCCCATGTTGCGAAAGCTCCCGCTGTGCTTATCAAGGAGTTCCGCAAGAATTCGGACAAACCCGTCCTGAAAGCGGCTTTCGCCGAGGGATGCGTTTACGTGGGCGACAACCAGCTGGACGCTCTGTGTAACATCAAGTCGAAGGAGGAGCTCATCGGCGATATCGTCGCTCTGCTGCAATCCCCGGCGAAGAATGTTATCTCTGCATTGCAGGCTAATGCAGGCCAAAAGATTGCGGGCATCGTGAAGACGCTCGAATCGAGAAACAATTAATTTCACAAACAAGAATCAAAAACAAATTAATAAGCTTACAACTATGGCAGACGTAAAGAAACTTGCTGAAGAACTGGTTAACCTGAAGGTTACCGAGGTAAACGAACTCGCTCAGATCCTCAAGGAGGAGTATGGCATCGAGCCGGCTGCTGCCGCTGTTGCCGTTGCAGCTCCCGCTGCCGGCGCAGGCGAGGCCGCTGCTGCCGAGAAATCGACGTTCGACGTGATCCTGAAAGCCGCCGGCCAGGCCAAGCTCCAGGTTATCAAGGTCGTGAAGGACATCGCCGGTCTTTCGCTGGGTGACGCTAAAGCGCTCGTTGACGGTGCTCCCAAGGCCGTTAAGGAGGGTGTTTCCAAGGAAGAGGCTGAGCAGATCAAGGGCCAGCTCGAGGAGGCAGGTGCTGAAGTTGAGCTCAAGTAGCATTGCTGCTTAGGTCTCAGCAGACAATCAGGTATAGGGCTAACCGGAGGTGTTAGCTCTATGCCTTTTCTTGGTCTAAAGACTGGAAGTGCCGATCAGGAGCTGTGTCCGGTTTTTGGAAGAAAATGCTCCCGGGGCGAAGGACGCCTGAATACGGGGGCATTGGCGGGATAGAAGGCCCGCAATTTTGGGGAGCGTAACCCATTACACTTCAACTAATTTGGATTTTACGATGTCCGCAGCAAAAACACAACAGAGAATTAGCTTTTCGACAGTCAAGAACCGGGTTCCCTATCCGGATCTGCTGGAGGTACAGCTTAAATCATTCCGGGACTTTTTCCAGATGGACACTACGGCTGAAAACCGTAAGAACGAGGGCCTGTACAAGGTCTTTCAGGAAAATTTCCCCATCACGGACACCCGGAACAACTTCGTTCTGGAGTTCATCGACTACTATATCGACCCGCCCCGCTACTCGATCGAGGAGTGTTTGGAGCGCGGTTTGACGTACAGCGTCCCGCTGAAAGCAAAGCTGAAACTTTACTGCACGGACGACGAACACGAGGATTTCGGCGTGGTCGTCCAGGACGTTTACTTCGGTACGATTCCCTATATGACCGAACGCGGTACGTTCGTCATCAACGGTGCGGAGCGCGTCATCGTATCCCAGCTGCACCGTTCGCCGGGCGTGTTCTTCGGACAGAGCATGCACACCAACGGCACCAAGCTCTACTCGGCGCGAATCATTCCGTTCAAGGGTTCGTGGATCGAGTTCGCAACGGACATCAACAACGTGATGTACGCCTACATCGACCGTAAGAAGAAGTTGCCCGTCACCACGCTGTTGCGTGCCATCGGTTACGAGGCGGACCAGCAGATTCTCGAAATTTTCGATCTGGCGGACGAGGTGAAGGTCAACAAGGCCAACCTCAAAAAGGCCGTGGGCCGCAAACTGGCCGCGAGGGTGCTTTCGACGTGGGTCGAGGACTTCGTGGACGAGGATACGGGCGAGGTGGTCTCCATCGAGCGAAACAACGTCATCGTGGACCGCGAAACGGTCCTCGAAGAGAGCCATATCGACGAAATTATCGAGAGCGGTGCCAAGACGATCCTCCTGCACAAGGAGAATCTTTCGGGCATCGACTTCTCGATCATATACAACACCCTGCAAAAGGACCCCTGCAACTCCGAAAAGGAGGCTGTAGTCTACATTTACAGACAGTTGCGCGCTTCGGAGCCGCCCGATGAGGCTACGGCGCGCGACGTTATCGAGAAACTTTTCTTCTCGGACAAACGCTACGACCTGGGCGACGTGGGCCGCTACCGCATCAACAAGAAGCTGGACCTGGACATCGACCCGGCTATCCGTACGCTGACGCGCGAGGACATCATCGCCATCATCAAATACCTGATCCAGCTGATCAATTCGAAGGCCGATGTCGATGATATCGACCACCTGTCGAACCGCCGTGTCCGCACGGTGGGCGAGCAGCTGTCGAATCAGTTCTCGGTCGGTTTCGTGCGCATGGCGCGTACGATCCGCGAGCGCATGAACGTGCGCGACAACGAAGTGTTTACGCCGGTGGACCTGATCAACGCCAAGACCCTCTCGTCGGTGATCAACTCCTTCTTCGGCACTTCGCAGCTCTCGCAGTTCATGGACCAGATCAACCCGCTGGCCGAGATCACGCACAAGCGCCGTCTGTCGGCCCTCGGTCCCGGCGGTCTGTCGCGCGACCGTGCCGGTTTCGAGGTGCGCGACGTGCACTATACGCACTACGGACGCCTCTGCCCGATCGAGTCGCCGGAAGGCCCGAACATCGGTCTGATTTCGTCGCTGTGCGTCTATGCGAAGATCTCCCCGATGGGATTCATCGAGACGCCGTACCGCCGTGTCGAGAACGGCAAGGTCGATATGGACAATTCGCATATCCGCTACTACTCGGCCGAAGAGGAGGAGGACTTGGTGGCCGCACAGGCCAACACCCCGATCGACGAGGAGGGCAATTTCCTGGAGCCCGACCGCATCAAGGCGCGTGAGGGCGCCGATTTCCCCGTGGTTACGGCCAGCGAAGTGGACCTGATGGACGTGGCTCCGAACCAGATCGCCTCGATCGCCGCGAGCCTCATCCCGTTCCTCGAGCACGACGACGCCAACCGTGCGCTGATGGGTTCGAACATGATGCGCCAGGCCGTGCCCCTGGTGACTTCGGAGGCCCCGATCGTCGGCACGGGTATCGAGAAGGACATGATCACCGACAGTCGCATCCAGATCGTCGCCGAGGGCGACGGCGAGGTGACTTTCGCCGATGCGACGAAGATTCAGATCAAATACGAGCGCACGGAGGACGAGATTCTCGCGTCGTTCGCTCCCGAAATCACGACTTACGAGCTGCCGCGCTACCGCCGGACGAACCAGAACACTTCGGTGACGCTGAAACCCGCGGTGCTGACCGGCGACAAGGTCGTGAAGGGTCAGATTCTGACCGAGGGTTATTCGACGCAGCACGGCGAACTGGCCCTGGGTCGCAACCTGAAAGTGGCGTTCATGCCCTGGAAGGGTTACAACTTCGAGGATGCCATCGTGATTTCGGAGCGTATCCAGCGCGAGGACATCTTCACCTCGGTGCATGTCGATGAATATATCATGGAGGTCCGCGACACCAAACGCGGTGTCGAGGAGCTCACGTCGGATATTCCCAACGTTTCGGAGGACGCCACGAAGGACCTCGACGCCAACGGTATCGTCCGCATCGGCGCCAACATCCACCCGGGCGACATCCTGATCGGTAAGATCACCCCGAAGGGCGAGAGCGATCCTTCGCCCGAGGAGAAGTTGCTCCGCGCGATCTTCGGCGACAAGGCCGGCGATGTGAAGGACGCTTCGCTGAAAGCCCAGCCGTCGCTGCACGGCGTGGTGATCGACACCAAACTTTACAGCCGCGCCAACAAGGAGGGCAAGAAGGGCAAGAGCGCCGAGAAAGCGCAGCTCGACAAGCTCGACGAGAAGTTCGCAGCCGAGATCGCGGATCTCACGAAGCTCCTGGTTTCGAAACTGTGGACCCTGCTTCAGGGCAAGACCACGACGGGCGTCACCGACTATTTCGGCGTGGAGCTCTACCCCGCGGGCACGAAGTTCTCGCAGAAGATGCTGGAGGAGATCGCCCGCAAATCGACGGACGAAAAGACCGGCGTGGTGATGGGTTATCTCAACCTCGGCTCGTGCAACTGGACGGGCGACGCGCACACCGATGCGCTGATCGAGGCCACCGTCAACAACTACACCATCGAGTGGAAGAAGGCCGACGCCGCCATCAAGCGTGAGAAGTACAACATCACCAACGGCGACGAACTCCCGCAGACGGGCGTCATCCAGATGGCCAAAGTCTACATCGCCAAGAAGCGTAAGCTGAAAGTGGGCGACAAGATGGCCGGACGCCACGGCAACAAGGGCATCGTGGCCCGTATCGTGCGCGACGAGGACATGCCGTTCCTCGAAGACGGAACCATCGTCGATATCTGCCTGAACCCGCTGGGCGTGCCTTCTCGAATGAACCTCGGACAGATTTACGAGACCGTGCTCGGATGGGCCGGCCGCGAGCTGGGGTTGAAATTCGCAACGCCGATCTTCGACGGCGCTTCGCTCGACCAGATCAACGAATACACGGCGCAGGCGGGCATTCCGCACAGCGGCCGCACCTACCTCTACGACGGCGGTACGGGCGAGATGTTCGACCAGCCGGCCACGGTGGGCGTGATCTACATGCTCAAGCTGGGCCACATGATCGACGACAAGATGCACGCGCGTTCGATCGGTCCCTACTCGCTCATCACCCAGCAGCCGCTTGGCGGTAAGGCGCAGTTCGGCGGTCAGCGTTTCGGTGAGATGGAGGTCTGGGCGCTCGAAGGCTTCGGCGCCGCCAATATCTTGCAGGAGATCCTGACGATCAAGTCCGACGACGTGATGGGCCGTGCCAAGGCGTACGAGGCCATCGTCAAGGGCGAGAACCTGCCCAAACCGGGCATCCCCGAGGCAATGAACGTGCTGCTGCACGAGTTGCGCGGTCTGGCCCTGTCGGTGAAGCTCGAGTAAGGTGTATTTAAGAGGAAAAGAAAAACGAGAACGAATATGTCAATTACCAAAGACAATAAACCGAATAATGGTTACAGCCGGATTTCGATCGGCCTGGCCTCCCCTGAGGAGATTCTGGCCCAGTCGAGCGGCGAGGTGCTGAAGCCCGAAACCATTAACTACCGTACCTACAAGCCCGAGCGCGACGGTCTGTTCTGCGAGCGCATCTTCGGTCCGGTGAAGGATTACGAGTGCCATTGCGGTAAGTACAAGCGCATCCGTTACAAGGGCATCGTCTGCGACCGCTGCGGCGTGGAGGTGACCGAGAAGAAGGTGCGCCGCGAGCGCATGGGACACATCTCGCTGGTGGTTCCGGTGGTGCATATCTGGTATTTCCGTTCGCTGCCTTCGAAGATCGGCTACCTGCTGGGCATTCCGTCGAAGAAGCTCGAAGCGATCATCTACTACGAGCGTTACGTCGTGATCAACGCCGGCGCCGCTTCCGAGCAGGGCATCGAGCGTCTGGCCACGCTTTCGGAGAAGGAGTATCTCGACGTGCTGGCCGCGCTGCCGAAGGGCAATCAGTCGCTGGACGATTCGGACCCCAACAAGTTCGTCGCCATGATGGGCGCCGAGGCGATCTATACGCTGCTGAAGCAGGTGGACCTCGATTCGATGTCCTACTCGCTGCGTCACAAGGCTTCGACCGAGACTTCGCAGCAGCGTAAGTCCGAGGCGCTGAAGTGTCTGAACGTCATCGAGTCGTTCCGCGCTTCGGAGGGCAAGAACAAGCCCGAGTGGATGGTGCTGAACGTGATTCCGGTGATTCCGCCCGAGCTGCGCCCGCTGGTGCCGCTGGACGGCGGACGTTTCGCCACGTCGGACCTGAACGACCTCTACCGCCGCGTCATCATCCGCAACAACCGTCTGAAACGCCTGATCGAAATCAAGGCTCCGGAAGTGATTCTGCGCAACGAGAAGCGCATGTTGCAGGAGGCCGTCGATTCGCTGTTCGACAACTCGCGCAAGTCGAATGCCGTGAAGAACGAGTCGAACCGCCCCTTGAAGTCGCTTTCCGACTCGCTCAAGGGCAAGCAGGGCCGTTTCCGTCAGAACCTGCTGGGTAAACGTGTCGATTATTCGGCCCGTTCGGTGATCGTCGTCGGCCCCGAGCTGAAGATGCACGAGATGGGTATTCCGAAGGACATGGCCGCCGAGCTCTACAAGCCGTTCGTGATCCGCAAGCTCATCGAGCGCGGCATCGTGAAGACGGTGAAGTCCGCGAAGAAGATCATCGACCGCAAGGACCCCGTGATCTGGGGCATTTTGGAGAATGTCATCAAGGGACACCCCGTGCTGATGAACCGCGCCCCGACGCTGCACCGACTGGGTATTCAGGCGTTCCAGCCCAAACTGATCGAGGGCAAGGCCATGCAGCTGCACCCGCTGGCATGTACGGCATTCAACGCCGACTTCGACGGCGACCAGATGGCCGTGCACCTGCCGCTGGGCAATGCCGCCATTCTGGAGGCCCAGTTGCTGATGCTGGGTTCGCACAACGTCCTGAACCCTGCGAACGGTGCGCCTATCACGGTGCCTTCGCAGGACATGGTCCTCGGTCTTTACTACATCACCAAGCCCCGCAAGGGCGTGAAGGGCGAAGGCCGGGTGTTCTACGGCGCCGAGGAGGCGATCATCGCCTACAACGAGGGCCGTGCCGACCTGCACGCCATCGTGAAGTGCATGGTCGATGACCTGGACGAGCAGGGCAACGAAGTGCGCGTGCTGAAGGAGACGACCATCGGCCGCATCCTCTTCAACCAGGTGGTTCCCAAGGAGGTCGGCTATATCAACGAGATTCTGACGAAGCGTTCGCTGCGCGATATCATCGCCGTCGTGATGAAGAAGGCCGGTGCCGACAAGGTGGCCGCATTCCTCGACGACATCAAGAACATGGGTTATCAGATGGCCTTCCAGGGCGGTCTGTCGTTCAACCTCGATGCCGTGATCATCCCTCAGGAGAAGGAGAAGCTCGTGCAGGAGGGCTACGAACGTTCGGACGCCATCATGGAGGACTATAACATGGGTCTGATCACCAACAACGAGCGTTACAACCAGATCATCGACGTTTGGACGAACATCAACACCAAGCTGACGAAGGCCGTGATCGAAACGCTGATCAAGGACAACGACGGTTTCAATCCGGTGTACATGATGCTTGACTCCGGAGCCCGTGGTTCGAAGGAGCAGATCCGTCAGCTGAGCGGTATGCGCGGTCTGATGGCCAAGCCGCAGAAATCGGGTGTCGAGGGCGGTCAGCAGGTCATCGAGAACCCGATCCTCTCGAACTTCAAGGAGGGACTTTCGGTGCTCGAGTACTTCATCTCGACCCACGGTGCCCGTAAGGGTCTCGCCGACACCGCCTTGAAGACGGCCGACGCCGGTTATCTGACGCGTCGTCTGGTGGACGTGGCGCAGGATGTCATCATCAACGAGGAGGATTGCGGCACGCTGCGCGGCCTGACGGCTACGGCCATCAAGCGCAACGACGACGTGGTGCAGACCCTCTACGACCGTATCCTGGGCCGTGTGGCTCTGAACGACGTAATCCATCCGCTGACGGGCGAGGTGATCTGCAAGGCCGGTGAGGAGATCACCGAGTCGATCGCCGAGGCTATCGAGAAGTCGCCGTTGGAGTCGGTGGAGATCCGTTCGGTGCTGACCTGCGAGTCGCGCCGCGGCGTCTGCGCGAAGTGCTACGGCCGCAACCTGGCCACGGCCCGCATGGTTCAGAAGGGCGAGGTCGTCGGCGTCATCGCCGCGCAGTCCATCGGCGAGCCGGGTACGCAGCTGACCCTGCGTACGTTCCACGTCGGCGGTGTGGCCGGCGGCACGGCTGTCGAGACCAACGTCGTTTCGAAATACGAAGGCCGTCTGGAGATCGACGAGCTGCGCACCGTCAAGGGCAAGAACGCGGCCGGCGAATCCATCGACATCGTGATCTCGCGTCAGTCGGAGTTCCGCATCGTCGATCCCAAGACCGAGATCGTACTCTATACGCACAACCTGCCCTACGGCTCGACGCTCTTCATGGAGGACGGCGCCGAGGTCAAGAAGGGCGACCTGATCTGCGAGTGGGACCCGTACAACGCCGTCATCATTTCGGAGTACGAGGGCCGCGCCGTCTACGACAGCGTCATCGAGGGTGTCACCTACCGCGACGAGCGCGACGAGCAGACGGGTCTGTCGGAGAAGGTCGTGATCGAGTCGAAAGACAAGACCAAGAACCCCGTCATCAAGATCGTCGATAAGGAGGGCCTCGAAGTCAAGCAGTACAACCTGCCCGTGGGCGCCCACGTCGTCGTGAAGGACAACGCCAAGATCAAGGCCGGCGATATTCTCATCAAGATTCCGCGTGCCGTCGGCAAGTCGGGCGGCGACATCACTGGCGGTCTGCCGCGTGTTACGGAGCTCTTCGAGGCCCGCAACCCGTCGAATCCCGCCATCGTTTCGGAGATCGACGGCGAGGTTTCGTTCGGCAAGATCAAGCGCGGTAACCGTGAGATCGTCATCACCTCGAAGCAGGGCGACGTGAAACGCTATTTGGTGCCCCTGTCGCGTCAGATCATCGTGCAGGAGAACGACTACGTGAAGGCCGGCAGCCCGCTGTCGGACGGCGCGATCACTCCGAGCGACATCCTCAATATCCTCGGTCCGACGAAGGTGCAGGAGTACATCGTCAACGAGGTGCAGGAGGTGTACCGCATGCAGGGTGTGAAGATCAACGACAAGCACTTCGAGGTCATCGTCCGCCAGATGATGAACAAGGTGAAGATCGAGGACCCGGGAGACACCCGTTTCTTCGAGGATCAGATCATCGACAAGTGGGAGTTCATGGATGTGAACGACGAACTGTACGACAAGGTGGTCGTGACCGACGCCGGCGATTCGACGTTGTTGCAGCCCGGACAGATCGTGTCGCTGCGCAAGCTGCGCGACGAGAATTCGAGCCTCAAACGCCGCGACCAGCGTCCGGTTCAGGTGCGCGACATCGTGCCTGCGACCTCGACCCAGGTGTTGCAGGGTATCACGCGCGCCGCATTGCAGACTTCGAGCTTCATCTCGGCGGCTTCCTTCCAGGAGACCACCAAGGTGCTGAACGAGGCGGCCATCCAGGCCAAGGTCGATCCGTTGGAGAACCTGAAGGAGAACGTGATCTGCGGTCACCTGATTCCCGGCGGTACGGGTCTCCGTGATTACGACGACCTCGTGGTCGGTTCGAAAGCCGATTTCGAGTCGCTCCAGCAGGCTCAGTAGTCCGAAAGGGCGGCCGGGCGGGTTATGCCGGTCGGTCCGTTCTGCGGTATATCGAAAAACGCCTCTCCCGAACCGGGAGAGGCGTTTTTTTGTTTGCCGGGGCAGGATTCAGAACCGATAGCCCAGCGTCACGGCGTAGGTCGTGTTGTGGCCGGAGCCGGGTTTCGTCAGCCGCGTCAGTCCGTATTGAATTTCGGGGCCGATGACGAAATGCCCGATGATGAAATCCGCGCCGAAACCGGCCCCGATCTCCCAGCGGCGAACGTCGAAACCGGCGTCTTCGGGCACGGACGCATGGAGCAGGCAGGAAACGTAGGGACCTCCGTGCAGGGCCAGCCGCGAGCGTTGCGAGAGGCGGAACGAGACGAGGGCTTCGACCGGAAGGTCGAGACAGGAGAGCCGCGTGGCTTTGTCCGCGTCGTAGTTGAAGACGTTGTTCGAGGTCGTGGCGCCCTTCATCGAGAAGAAGAGCCCCGAGCGGAGCCCCCAGCGTTCCGTGAAGAGGTACTCGACGCCGGCTCCGGCGCGGATGCCCATCTTGAGGTGCTGGTCGCCGATGGCGGAGGCCGTCGCTCCTGCGCGGAGGTCTGCGTGGAATTGAGCCGAGGCGCCGAGGGTTGCGAAAAGCAGGCCGGCGGTGATGAGTAATTTTTTCATGGTTGTGAATTTTGTGATTGAATGTGTTATTTTTGCACTGCAAAGTAAGGTCATACGTCCGTTTTGGGCAATACTGATTAATCAGTAATGGAAACACTGCAACGTGAATTCGAGGAGCTGTTGGACTCCCAGCGGTTCGATCCCCGGGAGCTGGACTACTCGGTGTTGGAACGTCATATTCCCCAGTTGACGCTGTTGTCGCAGGTTGCGAACAGCGGCATCTCGGTCTTCGATATGTATACCCGCCGCCACGTCTTCGCGTCGTACAACTTTTCGGAGCTGTTCGGTTACGATCTGGAGGGCATCGCCGCCGAGGATTCGGACTATTTTATGCGCCGCATCCACCCCGACGACTGGACGGAACTGCACCGCAACGGCATCGCCTGTCTGAGGTATGTATTGGAACACAAAGAGTTGGCTTTCGATGCGAAGCTGATCAATGAATACCGGGTGGATGTCGGCGGGCGTTACGTGCGGGTCATCGAGCAGTTTCAGGTGTTGGAGTTGGACCGCTCGGGGAATGTCTGGCTTTCGCTGAGCATGCTGGACGTTTCGCCCAATCAGGGGATGGAGGACGGCGTGCGCAGTCAGCTGTTCCATTATCGGACGGGCGAGGTCTGCCCGTTCCCGGTGACCGAAAATCCGCATTTGTCCGGCCGCGAGCGGGAAATTCTGCGTCTGATAGGCCGGGGAAAACTGTCGAAGGAGATTGCCGATCAACTGGCTATCAGCGTGCATACGGTCAACACGCACCGCCAGCGCATTCTTGAGAAGCTGAATGTGGACAATTCGATGGAGGCGGTGCGCTATGCTTCGGCCCGGGGGTTGCTCGGCTGAATGCCGACCGGAGAAACGGAAGGCCGGGCCCGCAAAGGGTCCGGTCTTTTTTGCCGCGGAAAGGGGCCGTCGGATTATTTGTTCCGGTCGTAGCGTTTGGCCAGTCCGCCTTCGGAGGTCTCGCGGTAGAGGCTCGGAAGATTGTGCCCCGTTTCGTTCATCACCTCCACGACCTTGTCGTAGGAGACCAGATGGTGTCCGTCGGAGAGCGTGGCGTAGATGTTGGCGTCGAGGGCGCGGGCTGCGGCGATGGCGTTGCGTTCGATGCAGGGGACCTGCACCAGCCCGCAGACGGGGTCGCACGTGAGGCCCAGGTGGTGTTCGAGCCCCATCTCGGCGGCGTATTCGATCTGCGAAGGGGTGCCGCCGAAGAGCTGGCAGGCCGCTGCGGCGGCCATAGCGCACGCCACGCCGACCTCGCCCTGACAGCCGACCTCGGCGCCCGAGATCGAGGAGTTGGTTTTGGCGACGTTGCCGAACAGTCCGGCCGTGGCCAGCGCCCGCAGGATGCGGATGCGCAGGAAATCGCGTGAGGTGGCCAGGTGGTAGAGCACCGCCGGCACCACGCCGCTCGATCCGCACGTCGGGGCCGTCACCACGGTGCCGCCCGAAGCGTTCTCTTCGGAGGTCGCCAGCGCATAGGCGTAGATTTTGGCGCGGGAGTTCAGCGAATCGGTGTAGCTTTTCGACTTGACCCAGTAGGTCGAGGCTTTGCGGGCGACTTTCAGGCCGCCGGGCAGTACGCCGTCGTTGTTCAGTCCCCGCTGGATGGTTTCGCACATCACGGTCCATATCCGGTCGAGGTAGTCCCAGATTTCGGGACCTTCGCAGTCGTTCACATACTCCCAGTAGGTCTTGCCTTCGCGGGCGCACCACTGCTGGATCTCCGAAATGGTGGACATCGGGTAGACGCTTGCGGGCACCTCCAGCCGCGAGGTCTCGTTGGCGAGCGCACCGCCGCCGATGCTGTATATCGTCCACGAATCGGCGATCCGGCCCTCTTTGAGCCCCTCGAACAGCATGCCGTTGGGGTGGAAGGGGAGCACGATTTCGGGTTTCCAGACGATTTCGGTCGGGGCGACGGGTTCGAGCACCGAGAGGATCGCTACGTCCGTAAGGTGGCCTTTGCCCGTGGCCGCCAGCGATCCGTAGAGCGTCACGCGGTAGGCATCGACATTGCGGCACCGTTCCGCGAAGCGTTCCGCAGCCCGTTTGGGCCCCATCGTGTGGCTGCTCGAAGGGCCGTTGCCGATCTTATAGAGTTCTTTGAGCGATTCCATAATCGTGATTTTACGGGAGCAAAGATAGGTAAAATTCCACAAGAAAAGGAGGAATAGCAATTCCTCCTTTTCTTTGTAGCCCCACCGCGACTCGAACGCGAATTTAGGGTTTAGGAAACCCTCGTTCTATCCCTTGAACTATGGAGCCGTTGAAACGATGCGGTGCGTCCGTCGCCGAACGCACCGCAAAGATAGCAATTTTTTCGGTTTTTAGAAACTGAACCCTACGCCGATCGAGAATACGTTGGCGTGGAGCGTGTAGTTGCCCGAAAATACCTCTTCGAGGTTGCCGTCGGTATAGCCGTAGAGGGGATAGGAGCCCGTGCGTTCGGGGTCTGCCGACGAAACGTAGCAGTAGGCCAGGTCGATCGACATGAACTTGGTGGGGCGCAGGCTCAGACCGGCCGTATAGGAGACCTTGGTCATCGACGGAGTTTCGGGGTTGAGGTAGTCGCTGCTCACCGGGCTTTCGTCCACATACATACCCATTCGGGCCGTGATGAAATCGGTCGCGCGGTACTGCGCACCGAAACGGAAAGCCAGCGTATTCGAGTAGTTCTTCACCGAATAGATGGGTTTGATGCCCAGTTCCTTTTCGTTGAATGCCACGTTCAGGGCTTTGTAGGCCGACCATCCGGTCCATTGCAGATCGACGGCCAGTTCCCATTTCACGGCCGGGCGGAACGATACGGCCCACGTCACGGTCGTCGGAAGCGGCAGTTCGGCGTTGAAAGTTCCCTTGTCGAGTCCCGGGATCAGCTCCGTGTCGGGTTTGAGCTCCCCGAGTTTGGCGATGAGCGCCGCGGCCTGCGGGTCGATGTTCATCGTCGCGTGGCCTTTGGCCACTTTCATGTTCAGACGCGACCGCCAGGTCATGCCGACCGACCATTCGTCGGTGATGTCCCACAGGAAACCGGCGTTCACGCCTACGGCCACATCGGAATCGCCCTGGAGTTTGGCCGACACCAGCGACCGGTTCATGGTGCTGTTGAGATAGCCTTTGGCGCCTTCGAGCGTCTGGAGGGTCGCAGTCGCCTGGGCGAGTGCGTCGCCGGTGAGCATTCCGCTGTTGATTGCCCCCTGGAGTTGGGTGATGTTCGGGTCGATCGTGCCGGAGATAAGTCCGCGGCGCATCGTGGGGGAGAGCAGCGACCGCGACAGGTCGAAATTGCCCCACGAAACCGTCAGACCCGCACCGACCGAAAGACGGTCGCAGATCTTGTACGAAACGGTGGGCTGGAAAGTGAAGGCCGTGAGGTTGATCTCCTGCACGAGGTGCGCTCCCGACCAGTTGTCGCCCCAGTTCATCGAGGAGCCGTAGGGGGTGTAGAAACCCAGTCCGACGGCCAGCCGCTCGGTGGGTTTGTAGTTGAAATAGACGTGGATCGGGGTCGAGAGCTTATTGTCGGATTTCTCGGCCGCGCCGCTCTGGTAACCGTTTTCCAGTGTCGGCAGCGAACGATAGCTGACATTGGAGAGAATGCCCGTCATGCCGGCTGAAATATCGAATTTCGAGGTCTGGAAAGCCGTGGCTGCGGGGTTGAAGAAGATCGACTCCGAGTTGAGTTTCATGGCCGTGCCCACGTGGCCCATACCGGTTTGCTTGGCCGACATGTTGTTGACCTGATAACCCTCGGCGTATGCGCCGGAGGCGATGGCTGCGGCGGCCAGAACGAGGAAAAGTTTTTTCATAACGAATTGGTTTGGTTTATACTCGGCGTGTCTTGCGACGCGCAAAATCGGGGGCAAAAGTAGGAAAACTATCCTCACGTCCCAAACTTTTTGGTCGAAAATTCCCGAAAATTGTACTGAAAGGTATAAGATTGGATGAATCGGCGGGTTCGTACATAGCATAAGGGGCAGCGCCCCGCAGGACGCTGCCCCTCGTTTCGGAATTGCCGGCGGCCGCTATCGGCGGCTGTTGTAGGCTTCGAGCGCTTTGCTCAGGATGACGAGAGCCCGTTCGAGGTCCTCTTTTTTCAGGACGTAGGCGATGCGGACCTCGTTGCGGCCGCATTCGGGATCGGAGTAGAAACCCGACGCCGGGGCCAGCATGACGGTT
This sequence comes from Alistipes intestinihominis, assembly GCF_040095975.1. Classification (NCBI taxonomy): domain Bacteria; kingdom Pseudomonadati; phylum Bacteroidota; class Bacteroidia; order Bacteroidales; family Rikenellaceae; genus Alistipes; species Alistipes intestinihominis. The sequence goes on along the minus strand of NZ_JBBMFL010000011.1, from coordinate 32,995 downwards.
TCGCCTTCGTATTCGAACTCCGAGAGGCACCAAGCGCAGAATTTGTCGCTGTCGTCCACCGGGAGCCGCGCCACGGTGTAGAACGCTCCCATCGGGATCGGCGAATAGACGCCGGGGATGCGGTTCAGTCCGTCGATCAGGCATTTGCGACGTTCGATGTACTCCTCGTAAACCTCCGTGCTGTACGACCGCGGGGCTTCGATCGAGGCTTCGGCGACGATCTGTCCGAGCAGCGGCGGCGAAAGGCGCGCCTGGCAGAATTTCATCACGGCGTTGCGGAGTTTTCGGTTCTTGGTGATCAGCGCGCCGATGCGGATGCCGCATTCGGAATAACGCTTCGACACCGAGTCGATCAGCACGACGTTCTGTTCGATGCCTTCGAGGTGGCAGGCCGAAATGTAGGGCGAACCGGTGTAGATGAATTCGCGGTAAACCTCGTCGGAGAAGAGGAACAGGTCGTATTTCTGAACCATGTCGCGGATGCGGTCCATCTCGCGGCGCGTATAGAGGTAGCCCGTGGGGTTGTTGGGGTTGCAGATCAGGATGCCGCGCGTGCGTTCGTTGATCAGCTTCTCGAACTCCTCGATGGGCGGCAGCGCGAATCCGTTCTCGATCGACGAGACGACGGGCCGGATCACGGCGCCCGCCGAGATGGCGAAAGCCATGTAGTTGGCGTAGGCCGGTTCGGGAACGATGATCTCGTCGCCGGGGTTGAGGCACGACATGAAGGCGAACAGCACGGCTTCAGAACCGCCCGTGGTGACGATGATCTCCTCGGGGGTGAGTTTGATCTGATACTGCGCGTAGTAGGAGACGAGCTTCTCGCGCAGCGAACGGTAGCCGTCGCTGGGGCTGTATTCCAGCACCTTGCGGTCGATGTGCTTCAGGGCGTCGAGCCCCACTTGCGGCGTGGGCAGGTCGGGCTGTCCGATGTTCAGATGGTAGATCTTGATGCCCCGGGCGCGTGCTGCGTCGGCCAGCGGGACGAGTTTGCGTATCGGGGAGGCCGGCATCTGCTCGGCGCGAAGGGAAATTTCAGGCATGTATACAGGGTTTTGCGGGCCGGATCATTCGATCTCGACCGAGGGACGGAACTTGATGACCTTGCGGGGCGGAATCTTCACGGCGGCGCCCGTGCGCGGGTTGCGGCCTACGCGTTCGGGACGCTGTTGTACGTTGAACGTGCCCAGTCCGGTCAGCGTCAGCCGCTCGCCTTCGCGCAGGGACTGCACCGTCACACGGATCATGGCGTCGATGGCTTTGCGGGCCTCGACCTTCGGGATGTTCGCGTCGAGAGCGATGGCTTCGACAAACTGCGCTTTGTTCATGGCTTCGTTGCGTGAGAGAATGATCTCCGGGTCCTAACTTGCTGACAAAGATATGCAAATTTCGGAAAAGAAGAAAATTATCTCCGGAATTTGAGTTCCGGGTTTGCGGGGTTGGAATAAAAACGGGGTGGAGATTTGGCAGAATGGAAAATCGGTGCTACTTTTGTCTCCGGAAAGTTGGCGGAGTGGTCGATCGCGGCGGTCTTGAAAACCGTTGAACCGCAAGGTTCCGGGGGTTCGAATCCCTCACTTTCCGCCAGGACGGGAGACGGGTTGCAAATCGAGTTTGCAACCCGTCTTGTTTTCAGCCCCAAATTATGCGTTCGCCGCTTCGAGTCCTGTCAGGCGGTGCGGCTGTTGAAAACGTCTCCAAGAACACGGGTGCACCCTGGGTGATTCCGGGGTGCATGGGCGGCTGAATGAAGCTGTTTCGTATGCACGAACCGTCGTACGGAGGTCGTTTCCGCTGTTTTGGGGCCGATGGGTGAGGAGATTGCCGGACCCGTTTCAGATACCCTGCGGCACGATTTATTGCTAAAATTAAATATTTTATTGTAAAATATTTTGCAGAAAAGAATATAATTCCTATATTTGGGCAGTGATAGATACGCAGTCAGTGCTGTTTTATCTAAACTGAATGATCGCAATATTAGGAAAAATAGCCAATGCAGGCACTTGTAGCGGGTTTCGGCCGAGTGGTTTGTACGATATGCGGTCGTTGGGTTCCCGTAATTCCGAACCAGTGCTTTTTGACAATATTTTATTTAATAAATAAGTATCGGAACATGAATGGACATCGAAATTCTCTTTCAGCGCACACCGCCGGCCGGGGTGTTGTCAGCCGCAATGTCTGTGGGTTGTCCGACTGCTTATTTCACATCCTGCAAACTAAGCTATGAAGAATTCAAATAAGTTGTGACGCACTTTTTTGCAGGAGGAAGGGGCAGTCGTCGGCCCCTTCCGTTTTTTTGCGCTGTTTCTATTATATTATATGGTATCGGTGAAAAGATTCGGTTGGACATGGGCTGCATGCCCGAAATGTTCTTCTCCGAACCTTGGCATGATCCGTGCCTTTCCTGCCTGCCCCTCTTCTGAATGACGGGCGGTTATGGGGGCGCGTTCAGAGTTCGACCGTTTCCGTATGGTCGGTGATCGTCTTTTCTTTCGGCTCCGCAACGTTCCCATTGACTCTCCAGCGTTTTCTTTGACCTCGCATGATGGAATAGATGTATTGTTTCCGGAATCGGTCGAACGTATTCCTGGCCACTCCGTATTGGCGGCAGATGGCCGCTACGCTGTGCCCGCGGTTCATCATGCTCACTATTTCGCGGCGGTCGTCGATGAGCTGTTGCAGTTTGGTGTAGCTGCCTTTGCGGCGTCCGAGTACGATTCCTTGTTCGCGTCTCAGCGCCAGCGCCTCCTGTGTACGCATGGATATCAGGTTTCGTTCGATTTCCGCCACCAGCCCGAATGCGAAACAGAGCACCTTGCTGTTTATCGTGTCGTCGAAGGCGTAGTGATCTTTCGTGCTGTACAGGCAGACCTCCTTTTTGAGAAGTTCTCCCACGATCGCCATGATGTCTGTCAGGGTGCGGCTCAGACGGGAGAGTTCCGTTACGATCATCGTGTCTCCGCGTTTCATGCGGCGCAGGAGTGTCCCGAGTTTGCGTTCCCGGCCTTTCTTTTTGCCGCTCACGATTTCCGTCACCCAGCGATCCACGTGCAGGTTACGGCTGTCTGCGAATTTCGGGATTTCGTTTTGTTGATTTGCCAGCGTCTGTTTTTCGGTGCTGACTCGTAAATATGCTACTATCATTGTTTGAAGGGTTAATGGATGTACTGCAACTAATGCCTCCTCAAACAAAAAACGGACATTCTCTGCCCGTTCGATAGAAGATAAATCGTTCGATTTCTCGAAGCAAATATATTACAAAAATTTTTTTTGCAGAAATTTTTTCGGGAAAAAATTGAATATCAACAAATTACCCCCCCCCAACGGATTCGCAATATATTGATAATCAACCGGATAACCGGATAGGCGAAAAATCGGAGGTTAATTGCATACTAACGAAGAGGTATGTTGCTGATAAATAATATATTGATCGGTTCTTTCATCTCCTTCCGCGGGCTCGGAGGCCATTGGGGAGAGGGTTTTCCCTGCATTTTCAACGACTAATAATCAACCCTTCTATGCGTACTTTCAATTGTGTTAGCTGGTTTTTTCGGCTTTTACCGGTCTTTATGGGCGTTGTATCCGTCTTGCAGGTTCATTCCGCATTCGGAATGTCCGGCAGCCCGGAGCAGCGGGATTCATTGTTCTCGGTTTCGGATTCCACCTACCGGCAAGTCATCAGAGAGGGGGCTCGCAGCATGAGTTGTTATCTGACTTATCCGCAAAGCCGGACTCAGGTTCTTCCGGATTTCGAAAATAATGCGTCCGAATTGCGCAAACTCGACGAGTTCATCCGGCAGATTTATCGTGACAGTCTCATTTTCGTCAATTCGGTCCGCTTGTGCGGATATTGTTCGATAGAGGGTTCCTATGCTATCAACGAGCGTCTGGCCCGCAGCCGTGCGGAGGGATTCAGGGATTACCTCAATGACAAATACGCTCTTTCGTCGCATTTCCCGGTCGAGGTGAAGTGGGTGGCGGAAGACTGGGCCAAGTTGCGGGAGCTCGTCGAAGGTTCGCAGATGGCTCATCGTGAGGATGTTCTCTTTTTGATCGACCATGTGGGCGTATTCGAGGGCCGTGAGAAAAAACTGATGGATTTACGGGGCGGAGAACCTTATAAATATATGTTGAAGACGCTGTTCCCCGCGTCCCGGCGTGTCGAGATCACCGTGCAGTACGACCTGCACCGGATTATGGAGGAGAAATTGCAGCGCCGGTTGGACGATGCGGAGTTCGCCGCCGCTTTGGAGCAGGAGCGTGCTGCAGCCGAGGCCGAGGAGCGGCGTTTGGCTGCTCTTGCGGAGCAGGAAGAGGCCGCCCGGGTGGAGGCCGAACGCCATGTTGCCGAGATGGCTCGCTTGGAGGCCGAGCGTCAGGCCGCACAGGCTGCCCGGATAGAGGCTGAGCGCAAGGCGGCGGAGATGGCCCGTCTGCAAGCGGAGCGCGAAGCCGCCGAGGCTGCACGCCGGAAAGCCGAAGAGTTGCAGCGCCAGCGCGAAGCCGCCGCCGCTGCCCGCCGGCAGCGGAAGGAAAACCGCCGCTTGTATCCCATCGTGGGCTTGAAGACCGATCTGGTCGCATGGGCCGGAGTCTGCCCGGATTTCAAGAGAACGACTTTCATGCCCAATATCGCAGGCGAGGTTTATTTCGCAAAGCGTTGGTCTGTCGGGGTTTCCGCATTGTACGCCGATTGGGCTTACGACAGCGGCAAACAGTTCTGGGGCCTTTCGGCTTACAGCGTCGAACCCCGGTTGTGGTTCCGGGGGGACGGATTGTTCCGGGGTTTCTTTGTCGGAGTTTACGGCGAAGCGGGCGATTTCAACAACCAGCGTGACCGCCGCGACGACATTACCACTCTGACCAATTACACCGGTACTTATTGGAGCGCGGGCGTGTCGGTCGGTTACCTGCTGCCGTTGTCCCGGCATTGGAGTTTCGAATTGAGCGTGCGCGGCGGCTACCGCAGTGCCGATTACAACATCTACGACCGGGAACTGCCTTATTTCTATTACAACAGCTCGGATAAGAAAAACGAATTCGCATTGACCGGATTGAGGTTCGATGTGGTTTATCGGTTCGGAGGCAACAAGCATTGATTGATTGCGGATCAATATCAGTCGGTTATGAAAACGATTGCTCATATATGTTTATCCGTCGGGCTGTTGATGGCCTGGGGGTGCACCGAAGAGAGTTTGGACTATCGTAAACAAGAAGGTTACGTGCAGATCGCTTTGTCGTGGGACGAGGGTTTTTCGCCTGCCGGCAGCCGGTTTTATTTCTATCCCGAGAACGGCGGGGAGATGCTCTCTTTCGATTGCCCGTCGGAGGGATTCGGCGGCGTTCTGCCTGTCGGCCGTTATCGTGTCATTGTCGTCAATAGCGACTGCGTCAATGTTGCCGTGCGCAACGAGCGGAGTTACGATACGGCGGAAATCTATGTATTGCCGGACGAGGATGGCGAGCATGTCTGCCAGCCCGAAAGGTTGGCTTACGCCACGCGTTTGGTCGAGTCGGAAACTCTGGAAGTTCCTTACCGCGACACCGTTCGGGTCGCCGCTGCGCCTTGTTCGTGCATCAAACACGTCCGGTTCATGTTGGAAATCGGGGATTTCGTTCCGCTGAGTTCCTGCCGCGGTTCATTTTCGGGCGTTTCGCTTTCGCGTCATTGCCTTTCGGGACTTTGTTCCTCCGCCGCCGCGAGCGTGCGTTTTACCGCCGATCCCGTTGCGGGGAGCTCCTCTTTCACCGCCGATATTTACGTGCTCGACTTGGTTCCGCCTCGTACGGATGCTCCGTCGCATCTGTTATCGTTGGAGTTGGTGGGCGAAGACGAAAGTAGTACGGTTTATCCGGTCACGGCCGACTTGACGGACGCCGTCCGGAGTATCGCTTCCGAAGGCGGCGTGTTCCCGAATGAAATCTCCCTGCGTGTGGTCTTGTCGTTGATCGACGGCCAGCTTCGGGCTTCGGTCCTTCCGTGGGACGAGGGTTCGGGCGGAGGAGTCATATAGCCGTACCTGCAATTTTAGTTTATCGGGTAAAATAACATTCCGATCATGAAAAAACATATTCTTGAATATTCGCATTTGATCTGTAGTCTGTTTTTGTGCCTGCTTGCTTGTGTGTGCAATGGATGTACTGAGGAGCCATTGCAGGAAGACGGCCGTGCCGTGATACGTCTCGGTGCGAAGAGTCCCACCCGTGCCGTCAATTCATTGGAGGATCTCTCCGCTGCGGGAAACAATGTCGGGATCTACGGCATTCAGATTTCCGACGCTTCGTCCGGCATTCCATCGGACGGGAGCCAGTGGGGCGGTGTTCTGAGAATGGATAATGTCCGCACGACTTCCATCGACGCTCTTACGGGAAATATTTCGTGGGCCGGCAATTATTATTACCCTGCCGAGGAGGAGAGTTCGGTCGAGTTCTGCGCCTACCATCCTTACGCTCCGGTCGGAACCTCTTCCGAGGGCCGTTTCTTCGTGGAGGCTCCGGCATCCGGACACGCCCCCGTGTTGCATTTCTCTTTGAGCGGACGGGAGGATGTCATGTTTGCGACGCCCGTAACCGGCAGCCGCAATAGCAGGCCGCAGGGATTGGAGTTCCGGCATGTGCTCACGCAGTTGCGGTTCCAGGTGATCGACAGTTACGCTTCGTTGAACGAGGTGTCTCTTCGGGGCATTTCGCTTCTGGGGGTCAATAGCGACTCTTCCATGAACATCGAAACCGGAGCTTTGGGCGCTTGGAGCTCTCCCGGCGAGTTGGCCGTGCCCGGCATCACGGAGGTGCTCATTACGGGGTCGCCGACACAGCCTCAGAGCGTCGGTCAGGAGGTCATGTTGGAGCCCGGACAGCCGGAATTCCATGTTCGGGTCGAGACCTCGAAGGCGACCTACGATGACGTGCTTATCCGGCCTACATCCTCGATAGGCGGTGTGAAAGAGGAATCTTTCGCTGCTGGGCGCTCCTATCTCATTACGCTGTCGTTTCAGCAGCAGACCGGCATTGTCTTGAGCGCCACGGTCGTTCCGTGGGTGATGGCCGGTTACGGTTCTGCAATCGTTCAATAATGACAATCTCATAGGGTTACGATACCTTTTTTATATTAATTAATTTATTTACCAATTTTTTAATTTATTTGCTATGAAAAAGCTTTATGTTCCTGTGCTTGCTTTGCTGACGCTGGCAAGTTGCTCCAAGAGCGAGTTAGCTAACCGTCCCGTTGTCGAGAACGACATGGTCGAAATCATGGCTACCTCGAAAGCCCTTACTATTGAGACGCGTGCGCCTTTTGAAGGCCAGATCGCTGACGGAAACAACCTCACAGCCGTAGTTCTCGGTTCCACAACTTCCGGGGATTATACTGAAACTATTCCTCGGTATTGCGACGGAGAGATGACGTTCGCCGACAATACGACTGCCGCAAGTTTCGCTACTCCGCAATATTATCCGGTGAGCGATGCTCCGATCTTCCTCTGTGCTCTTTATCCGACGGCTCTTGCTGACTGGAAAGATATCGCTACGACGGCAAAATACACGTTCGACGGTAAGACGGATGTTATGGCTGCTGCGGAAGTAAGTGGTAAGAAAAGTACGGCTATGGCTGGTACCGTTCCTTCTTTCACGTTCAATCACCTGCTTACCAAGCTGATTGTCAAAGTCAAGGCTGATGGCGATGCCGCTGTCGGCGTATGGGGTGACATCACCGGTATCTCGCTCGTTAAAGCCAACAACGGTGACGTTTTCGATACTGCTGAGGTTACGTTGGCAACCGGTGCGGCTGCAACCGGTACGGCTGCAACCGGTACGGCATTTTCGAATGCTGCGGCAAACGGAATGGCATTTTATCGTATCGACGCTGCTGCATATACCGACAACGCAGTTGATGATGCAGATAACAAGATTGCACTGACTACTACGGCTGAGGAGGCTGCTTATTCGCTCGTGGCTCCGATCATTGCCGAGAATGGTGTTAAGCACTTCGCATTGAAAGTCGATACGAAACTCGGTGAGACCGTTACGACGAAAGAGGTTTCTTTCGACCTGTATAAGGCTAAGGTTGGCGAGGAAGATCCCGCTGTTTTCTCTGGCGATACGCAGGGCAAGGCTTTTGAAATCACCCTGACGTTCAAGGCTACGGAAATCGTGGCTACGGCTACCGTTACGGATTGGGTGAAGGGCGGTAACACCGAGGTGCCGATCCAGTAATCAGGTCCCCTTTTTCGGGTTGCCGGCCGAGGTTTTCCCGAATATCGAATTTCAAACGGGGAGATGCGCCGTTTTACGGTTGGCACTTCTCCCCGTTTTTATAAATCCAAGCCCGATTATGAAGAAATTATCGTTTTTTTCGGCAGCTCTGCTTTTGGCGGCCGTCTTTTCGGCAGGATGTTCGAAAGACCGCAAACCGTCCGTGAAACCCACGCCCGACAAGGATGCGCCGGTGGAGATTCTGTTGAGCGGCGGTGTCGTTCCTGCAACATCCGCGGAGGTGCGTACGGCCCAACTGCCGCCGCTCACCCGTGCCGTGATCAATGCGGAACACGGGGCGTTGGAGGTCAGTTTCGCCCGTCTCGATCAACTCGACGACGGTCAATATCCTGCCTATGCGACTCTTTCCGCCGCATTGCCGGCGACGCTGGCCGCCAATACGGGCGAGGTATCTTCCGAGGCCGCAATTTCGTTCGCAACCTCTCAATATTACCTGAGCCGCGAAACCAATAACAATACGAAATTGGTGGGGTGGTATCCGCGGGCGGTGCCGGCTGCGGGTGTCGTGACGCTGAACATCGACGGCGGAACGGACATTATGCTGACTCAGGAGCTCGAAGGCTGCAAGGTCGCCGAATCCCGGTTCGGCACGACCGGCAAGGTTTTCACGTTCGCACACCAGCTTACGCAATTCAGGTTCAAAGCCTATGCGGCCGATGCCGCAGCCCCGGCGGTTTGGGGGAAGATAACCGACATCGCCCTGAAAGACCGACTGCCGGATTGCAAAATCACGCTGCCCGGTACGGTCGGGTTCGAGGGCGCTGCCGCAGACCTGTCTCTGTCGAAGAGCCGGCTTGCCGATGATGCCGATATTGCCTATCCTCTGGCGTTCACCGAAGGTTCGGATACTGCTGCGGAGTGCGGTTATGCTATGGTCGCCCCTGTGGAAGCCGGTGCGTCCCTGTCGCTGGCAGTCGTCACGGAGCAGGGCGGAACCTGCGAAGTCGCGCTGCCGGTTCCCGACGCCGGATTCGAGAAAGGCAAGGCTTACGATGTGGTGTTGAAATTCACGACTACCGCTGTCGAGCCTGTGGCCACGATCGGAGCGTGGGTGGATGCTTCGGACCGGGTGGAAATCACCCTCTGAGAAAGCGATGCTTTTTTCGAGGTCGTATCTTCCCGCAAGTCGGAATCGCAGGATGTTTCCGATTCTGAAAAGCAGGTATATTATGAGAAAAATATTGTTTTTAACAGGAATTTTGTTCGTGGCCGGCATCGCCGGGGCATGCCATGATTCCGAGTCTGCCTCCGGCCGGCCTGACGGAATCGAGGTCGGCTTCGCGTTGCGCGGTGTCGGGATCTCGGCCTCGGTGCAGCCGCAGGTCCGTCCTGACAGCCGGGCTGCCGCGGAGTCGTTGTCCGCAGGGTCCACCGTGCGTGTGGCCGCCTACAAACGCCGGGCATCCGGTGCGACTGCGGATATTGCGCAGGATACTTACGTGAGCGAGGCTGCTTACGAGGTGCAGGAAGACGGTTCTCTGAAACCGTGCGCGGTGGATTCCGAGGGCAAGGTTACGAGTTCCGCGGGCGACGCTATGCGGTTGTCGGCCGGGGCGTACGATTTTTACGCGCTTACGCCGGCTTTGCCGTTTGCGGCCGACCATCGTTCGGTCAGCGTCGAACACGGTACGGATTACGCCTGTTCGCTTACCGCTGCATGCCAGGTGGCTCCGCAGTCGGGGGCTTCGTCGCAGACTGTCGCGTTGAGCATGTTGGAGCGTAAGTGCAGCCGGTTGTATTTCACCATCTCCCGGAAGGCCGAGAACGTCACGAAAGCCGTTATCAAGAAGGTGGAGCTTTCCGAAATCACCCTTTCGCCTGTTTCGGCTGTCGTGTGCGAGGCGTTGCCGACCGATGTCGGCGGCGGCACTTACGATTTCCCCGCGTCCACCTTCACTCAGGGCGACCAGCCCTACGAGTACACGGTCGCGGACGAGGTGTTGCCCAAGGCCGACGCTCCCTTCGGGTTGGCCATGCAGGTTGTCTTCAACAGCGCTACCGAGGCCACCGATCTGGATGCTCAGGTTTCCGCTATGGCATTTGCTCCCGGTCTTCGTTACACGTTCGATGTCTCCTTGCAGGGGGGCTTCGTTTTGCTGACGTTGCAGATCACGCCGTGGAATACGGATGCCGTCTGGGACACTTCCCTGGGGGATCAGCCTCATTTCAGCGTCGTCGTCGGCTCCTGGGAGATCTCTGGTTGGACGACCGACGTGGGCGGTTATTTCACGCCGCAGATAAAGCCCGACAGTTGGACCGAAAATAAGGATTGGTCAGCCGATCTGGGGGCTTATTTCTCCGCGTTGGCCGGTTCCGATGCGTGGACCGATGTCGATATGGGCGGTATCGTTTTCGAAAACGCGAGCGAGTAGCCGCACCCGCACTATCGTTCCGGGCGGGGTCCGACGGATTTTCGGCGGGCCGTCCGGAATACCTAAGAATGAATTGCAAATGTATAAGTTGTTATGAAAATTTTCAGAAAGACATTGTGTATCTTATCCGTCGTCGCCGCGGCCTTGTGTTCATGCGAGCGAAGTGCGGATACGATTCCCGTATCCGGAGAGCAGGGCGGAGATGCTTCCGGGCGAACGGCCCGGATGACTTTCGGTCTGAGCGCTGCGGATATGCGGACATCGGCTTTGGGGGCCGCCGAGGGCCGGAGCACCGTTGACGAGGATGCTTTGAAGAACCTGTGGGTTTTGCAGTTCGACGGCGCGACGGATGCTTCGAAGCTGTTGTTCTGCGAGTATTACGATGCGAGCATGATCGGGGTCAATGACACGACGGATGATGACTCGAAGAAGAGTTATTCGCTCAGCGTCGCTTTGTACGAGACCTCCGGCGACACGAAGATCTATTTCGTCGCCAACGTCGGTCCGGATCGCTTCCAGAAGTTCTCTGCCGGGGACGGGGTGCCCGATTCGGACGTTACGCTCAAGTCGTTCGAAGCTTCGACGCTCGCTTTCGCCAGCGAGGCCGCCGTATCTGCCGATGGCGTTTTGCCGATGATCGGTTCGTACGAGGGATCTTCCGTCATCGCTTCGGGAACGGTTCAGATGAAGCGTTTGGTGGCTAAAATCGACTTCACCTTCGACATTCAGATTACGGCTGCCGGGGAGAAATTCACTCCTTCGCGCGTGAGCTTGCGGAGCGCCGCTTCGTGCACTCGGTTCCTGGAGCACACTCTTCCCACCGGGACCACCGGTTTGTACCCCGACGCCGCTTCGTCCGACAATTTCATCAATTACCCCGCTGTTTCCGTCTCCGGTCCCGTTTCCAAGGAGACCCCTTTCACGTACACGTGGTACGTTCCCGAGAACCTGCGGGGCGTCGTCTCCAGTATCAAAAGCCCCTCCGAAAAGGGTCCTGAAAACGCTCCTGCGGGCAGTACTTTCATCGAGATCGGCGGCGACTACCAGCGCGGTTCTGCGTTGACCGACGTCACTTATACGATCTACCTCGGGGAGAATGCGTCCACCGATTTCAACGTGGTTCGCAATTACCATTATACGGTTTCTTCGACGATCAAGGGATTGAATTCCCGGGATCTTCGCGTCGTCGTTGACCGGGGCGTCGATGCCGGACAGTACGTCGATGGAATTTGGGAATAGTTTAATTCGATGAAACGTATGAAAAACAACGTATTGGCAATGGCTCTCATCGCTTTGACGGCGATGGGATGCAGCAAGGAGGATTCCGTCCCCGCGGGCGGTTCTCCGATGACTTTCACGGGCGTCGCTCCCGCGGCATCCGTTCCGGCATCCGCCGCGTCGTCCCGGTCTTATTTCCCCGGCACCTCGGGCCTGATGTATTGGAGCGATTACGACAACATCGGCGCTTACGCTTTCGACTCTTCCAAAGCCTTGAAGGCCCACGACATCTGCACGCTCCAGTCCGGCGCCGGATCGGGCCTCGCCGTCTTCCACCCCAGGAACATCCTCTATTCCGAGAGTTGGAGCGGTTCGGGCGATTACACGTTCTACGCTTATTATCCCGTTTGGACCGCCGCTGCCGCCACTTACAGCGACGGGGGCGTGTTGTTGAACATCCCTTCGGCTCAGAACGGCGAGTTCGGACGTTATCAGGTCTGCTTCTCGCAGGCCGTCACCGTAAGTTCCGAGCAGATCGGGTTGAACAAGTCCGTCCGCTTCGACTTCAAGCCTGCTTCGTCGTTGATGCGGGTGCAGTTGTTCCTTGACGAGGCTTCTTCCGCTGACGAGGTCTATATCTCTCAGGCTTCCGTCTCCGTTTCCGGTTGCGCTTTGTTCGGCGATTGCAAATTGAGCTTCGCCGACGGTTCTCTGGCCGCTTCCGCGCCCGCTTCGGGCACCAGCACCGTCACCGTCCGGCTCACCACACCTGTACGCATCACGAAGAAGGCCGACGGACAGAATCCGAATCCTTATATCGACTTCGTCATTCTGCCCACCTCGAATATGTCGGGCACCGTGAAGTTCTCGGTCACCACTCAGGCCGGTCTGACTTTGACCACTCCCGATAAAGGCGTTCCCGCGAGCGGTTTCGCCGGCGGTACCCGTTACTTCATCGAGCGGCCGATCTCGGTCGTCCTCGACGACGATTCCCCCGACGCTTCGTATATCGACGGCGGGTTGGCTTGGGAGGCTACCGTCGATAACGACGGCGCATATTCCGACGGCGGCGTCGCGTGGTAGACTGCCGCGGCATCATTTGACACTATCGAATAATCACTTATAGGTTGTTTCAATATGAAAAAGATCTTTTTTTACGCTGCTATGACGGCTTTCGCCGTATCCGTGGCAGGTTGCAGCAAGGATGCCGAGGTTAGCGACATCCCGGCTGTCGGCGGCAAGTACACGCTTGCCAGTGTATCGGGTTCTTTGGATGCTGAGATCGGAACCCGTACGGGATTGGGCACCAATTCCGTGGTGAATTGGTCCAACAAGGACCGCATCCTCGTGGTCAACACGAGCAACGGCGATAAGGTTCAGTACGAGCTCGTTTCGGGTCAGGGCACTTCCGTCGGCAAGTTCGAGCCTCTGAGCGGCAAGGGTATCGCTTACACCAATGTCAGCGACCTCAGGGCCGTTTACCCGGCCGTCGCTGCCGAGGTCGCCGCCAACGGTCAGATTTCGTTCAATCTCAACAAGAATTACACGCAGGACCACCGTTCGACGTACGGCATCGGGTCGTGGAACGAGAAAGATTCGCCTTATTCGTTCACTTACAACGACATCAAGGTTTCGTACAACACGCCCGCCGTCGCTTCTGAGTCCACTTCCGAGGTGAACTTCAAGTTCAAGCAGTTGGGTACTTGGTGCACCTTCGCGTTCGATTTGAGCCAGTCGGATTTCAAAGACGAGACTATGGAGTCGATGACCATCACCACCACCTCCGGTTCCGCTAAGATCGGCGGCACGGCTACGGTCGATCTCTCCGACCCCGTCGCTCCGAAACTGGGCGCAGGTTCCGAGAACAAGATCGACTGGACGTTCAACACCTCCAGCGCATTGGGTTCTCCGTTCTCCCGGTCGGTCATGTTGTTCCCCGCCGTCGCTGCCGGCGAGGAGATGAAGATCGTCTGCACGACCGATCTCCACATCCTCACGTTCTACGCCAAGCCCACTCAGGACCTTTCCGCCGGCAAGGTGCTGCGCTTCCCGATCAACGAGAAGTTCACGGCCGACGGCACGGATTTCCGTTACACCGTCGAGGACAAGCCGGGCATCCCGACATTCTACTATTACGGCCCGCACAACTGTTATCTGATCTCTGGTACGGATCAGGTGGACATCGTCGTCACGCCTTACAAGTCCAACCCGCGTTTCCGCAAGACCGGCACGCTCGCTCCTGAGGCACCCCAGCCGACCAAAGCCAAGCTGTTGTGGAAAGAATCCACGTTGACGGGCATTAACGTCGCAGAAACCATTTCTTCGAATAAGGTCGCCGTCACGGGCATCGCTGGCACCGGAAACGCCGTCGTCGCCATTACGGACGCTTCCGACAATATCCTGTGGTCGTATCACATCTGGGTTCCCGAGATCGACCCCACGGACGGACTGTTGACCTACGCCATTCCGTCTTCCAGCATCGGGTCGGGTTCGACTTACGAGGTCATGCCGATCGCGCTGGGCGCCATGAACAAGGCCACCGTCGCTGTGGACGGCACGGCTACCACCGAATCGAATGCCAAGTCGTTCGGTCTTTACTACCAGTGGGGCCGCAAAGACCCGCTGGGACGGCCGAGCACGATCACCGCTTCGGGCGACTCCTATGTCGCAACGTCTTTCGTCGGTCTGTCCGGCATTACCAAGTGGAACCAGCCGGAGAACATGTGCGATCTCTCCACGAACAGCGCGATTACGCCTAATACGATTGATGTGGATATGATCGGTTACGCTACGCGGAACCCGACGCAGTTCATCTACGATACCAAAGATGCGCATAATTACGATTGGGTCATCAAGAAGAACGACCACTTGTGGGGCAACGGCTCGGGTTATCTCTACCCGCGTAAGTCTCAGACGGATAAGATCTACAAGTCGATCTACGACCCGTGCCCCGACGGTTACCGCGTCGCTCCCAAGGATTTGTGGAACCGCTTCACGGTCGATGGCGGCAACTACGGCAGCCAGGACACTGACGACAAGCGTAATGCGACTTTCAACGCCGCTAACCGCAATTCGTTGGGCACTCAGCGCGGTTACTTCTTCTATTACACGGCGACGCCGTTCCAGACGGGCGAGACCGACTTCTATCCCGCTTCGGGCTTTCGCAACCGCCCGTCCGGTGCGCTGGCGAGTGTCGGCTCCGGCGGTTACAGTTGGTCGTCATCGCCGACACAGAGTTCGGCGAGCGCAGGCTACTTGAATTTCTACGCCACGTACGTGAGCCCGCAGAGTAATTACAGCCGCGCTTACGGCTTCCCCGTGCGCTGTGTCCGAGAATTGGATTAAGGGAGCGCCAGCGACCGCATCCGGTCATTCACCGTCGGGCATTGAAAGCCCGACGGTTGGAATACCGGCGTAAGCCGGTCGAAAATTTTTCAGGTTTCCGATGCCTGTTCCGGGGTCCGGAATGAAGGAGGCAAATCGTGGGGCGGACTCGTCCCGGGGCCGGGCGGGCTCGGAAACCTTTCTTTTTTTTCAGTACGGAAACGATTCAACCGATGACGAGTCAGGATTTCATTCGCACCGAGGCGGCCAACACCGACCGGATCATTCTCTACCGCGAGGGGCTTTTCTGGAAAGCCTACGAGCGTTCGGCGTTCGCCGTGTGTTCGCAGGTGAGGGCCTTCAAGACCACGAAGAAGGCTTTGAAGACGCTCGGCGGGGGGCATTTGGTCTCCATCGGGTTTCCCGCGGCGAGCGAGAACGCCGTGTGCGGGGCTTTGGAGTGCATTTCGCGCGAGCAGGACCGGGTGGTCTTCGCCGCTCCGCGGGCTGTCGATGCCGCGGAGTTCGAGGTTTGGAAGGCCGCGCAGCCGCTCAAGGAGGCCGTGCGCCGGACGAAAACCGCTGTCGCCGCTGTCGATGCCGATGTCGCTGCCGCAGATGTTGTCGCAACCGATTCTGCGCCCGGACATCTTCCCGAAGAACGGATGCGTTCGCCGTCGGAGGCCGAATCCCGGCCGGGGATGCGTTACGCCGAGGCCGATTTCTCGCTGACGGCGGCCTGCCGGGTCGCCGGAGCGCTGAAGGAATTCAATCTGGCCGAGAAAACGCCCCTGGAGTGCATGATGTTTCTCTCCGAACTTAAAAAAATGATTCATTCGATCTGACGATATGGCTGCGGAATACGACCACCTGCCCGTCTACAAGGCCGCCTACGACCTGTTGCAGCACGTCTACCGCGACAAGTGCATTGCCAGCGTCCCCCGCGACGTGAAGTACACGCTCGTCGAGAGGCTCAAACAGGACATTCTGGAGGTTCTCGTGCTGATCTACAAGGCCCACTACAACATGTTGGGCGACAAGGCCCTGCAATTGCAGCAGGCGCGCGAGCTGATACCGGGCGTCAAGGCCCGCATGCGGATCATGTACGACTTGCGGTATATCAATCTGGAGTTGTTCCGGACATTGGCCGTCGAGGTGGAGTCGGTTTCCAAACAGTTGGGCGCCTGGCACACCAAGACTTTGCGGCGCAGGATCGTCGCTCCTCCGGCTCCGGCCCGGACTGCGGCTGCGGCTGCGGCTCCCGTTGCGGCTCAGACTGCGGCTCAGACGACGGTTGCGGCTCAGACTGCGGTTGCGGCTCAGACTGCGGCTTCCGTTGCAGCTTCTGCACCCACGGACCCGTTTGCGGCTCCTGCTGCGGCTCCTGCTGTGGCTCCCGTTGCGGCTTCCGTGCCCGCGGACCCGTTTGCGGCCCCGGCCCCCGCGCCCCGCTCGGCCCCCGCGCCCCGCTCGGCCCCCGCGCCCCGCTCGGCCCGCACGGACCCGTTTGCGGCCCCTGCCCCTGCGGCAACCCGCCCGGCCCCCGCGCCCCGCTCGGCCCGCACGGACCTTTTTGCAGCCCCGGCCCCCGCTGCGGCGGCCCCTTTTCCGGCCCCGGACCCCTTGGCGTCCCCGGCCCCCGAGGCCCCCTGGGCGGCCCCGGGCGAAGACAACGAATGATGTGTAAACACGATGCCAAACTCTCTCAGAGCAGACAGGATCGGAGTTCCGTCGAGGTCAAGCGCCTCCGGAAGAGTATCTTGTGAATTCAGTGACCCACCGGCGACGGAAAACAGGCGCGGCGAGCCGACGACGGCTGCGCGGCGTTGTCGTCCGGTATTGAAAATCCAATCCGCCGCAGGGTTTGGCACCTTCCGCCGGGAAAAGACATCCCCTGCGCCGTTTAGCAAGCGGTCACTTGAGCCCGCTTCGGGCTATCGCAACCGCACGTCCGGTGCGCTGACGAATGTCGGCTCCAACGGTTACAGTTGGTCGTCATCGCCGACACAGAGTTCGACGAACGCAGGCAACTTGAATTTCAACGCCACGAACGTGAACCCGCAGAATAATAACAGCCGCGCTTACGGCTTCCCCGTGCGCTGTGTCCGAGGATTCGCAGTTTCTGCCTGAGAGAGAGAAAGAGAGCATCGAGAGAATGGAAAAGGAGAGAGACGAACTGCTGGGCGACTTGTTCCGTGCCTATTTCGACACGCGCAAGCACAAGCGGAACACGAAAAGCCAACTGAGTTTCGAATTCGATTTCGAACACAACCTGATAGAACTCTGCGACAGCATAGCGGACAGGACCTACAAACCGGAACCGGCGTTTTGTTTCATCACGGAGGAGCCCGTCAAACGCGAGATTTTCGCCTCGCCGTTCGCACACAGGGTGGTGTGCCGACTGCTGTACAACTACATTGCCCCGATGTTCGAGGCGCGCATGATTCACGACAGCTATTCGTGCCGCGTGGGCAAGGGGGTGTTCGTGGGGATTCGGCGTTTCGAACACCACCTGAGAAGCTGCACGAGGAACTACTCCCAGGCGGCCTATGTGCTCAAACTCGACCTGAGAGGCTATTTCATGAGCATAGACCGGTGGGTGCTCCACGGAGTGCTGATGCGGGAACTCGACGCGAACTGGCGCAAGGTGTCGGGAAACGGCAGAAGGTGGTGCGACAGGCTCGACAGAGGGCTGATCGACTATCTGATACGGGTGATTCTTTTCCGCAACCCGGTGAGCGACTGCATCGTGCTGGGACAACAATCGGACTGGGACGGACTCCCGCCCTCGAAGAGCCTGTTCCACGCCCCGGAGAATGTGGGGCTGCCGATAGGCGACATAACCTCGCAACTGTTCAGCAACATTCTGCTGGATCAGATGGACCGCTTCGTGAAACGCAACCTGAGGTGCAGGCACTACGGACGCTATGTCGATGATTTCTATGTCGTGCATGCCAGCAGACGCTATCTGAAGAGTCTGACGGCATGTCTGCAATGGTTTCTGCAATCGGAACTCCACCTGACGCTGCATCCCGACAAGATCGTGCTGCAACCCTATCACTACGGAGTGGCGTTTCTCGGGGCCTATGTGAAACCCTACCGCCGCTATGCCACGAAGTCGTCGGTCGAACGCTTCCGCAGGAAGATCAGAGTGCTCGAAGCGGAATGCCGGAGAGGGGAACTGACCTATGTCAGGCTCCTGGAAATCAGATCCGTGCTGAATTCGTACTGCGGGCATTTCTGCCATTTCAAGGCTTACGGAATGCTCCGGACGCAATTCGGAAAGTCGCCCCTGAGGAAATTCTTCGACTTTACGGACGGATACGGAAAATCCGTGCTGAAAAAGAAATTCATCCCCGAGGGGATACCATTCGACGGAACGCAGGACGACTGAATGCGATAAACGAAAGACTGACCCAAATTATGATTCAATCGAAGAAAGCGCTTGTCAAAGAACCCGACGAACAGAAGGAAACGGCGGCATACGGAGGCTGTTTCTTTGCCCTGGTGGGGGCGATAGCGGCCCTGCTGGCGATTTTCTGTGCCCGGCTGTGACGAGGAGAATACCGATATGCTATGGATAGTGATCTGAGACCCAGCTCGATACGGGCATCGGCCCGGATGAGTCTCGCCGGAAGGTGGAACACCGGAGCGGCCGCAATGCTGATATTTCTGCTGCTGCTGGCAGGCTGCGTCAGGCTGCATGCGCTCTCGCAGGGCCTCGGATACGGTGTCGCTGCGCTCGGAATGCCGGTGCTGCTCGCGGGATGTCAATGGCTCTTCCTGAATGTGAGTTCGGGGCGCGTCGTCCGTGTGGGCGACATGTTCGCCCCGTTCGGATTGCCGCGCGATTATTTCCGGGTCCTGATGGCCTGGGTCCTGATCCTGCTCATCGTTGCGCTGGGGGCGCTCCTGTTTTTCATCCCCGGGCTGATCGCGGCGCTGGGATACTCGATGACCTTCTTCATCCTCCGGGACAACGGGGATATGTCGGTCGCGGAAGCTATGGAGGAGAGCTGGACCATGATGTGCGGGCACAAGTGGGCCTGTTTCCGGCTCTGGATGAGTTTCATCGGATGGACGATTCTGGCCGTGATCTCCGTGGCGGGCATTCTGTGGCTCGTGCCCTATTTCTGCACGGCGATGGCCGAGTTTTACAACCGGGTGCGGGGGTATAGGGCGTGCTGTCTCGGATGAAAGGGCGGCCGGTTTGTGCCGCGGCGGACGACGGTTCGCCGGCGGAGCGGCTGTCCGGAATCATAAACATATAAAATAGAAATCTTTGCGATGAGAGAGATGACCATTCGTTTTCTGCTGGCCTTGCTGCTGTTGGCCGGCGGATTCACCTTAGGCGCCGGGAGGTTCTCCGAGAAACTTCCGGGCCGCATCATCGAGGCGAAGCAGCTGCCCGATCCGGTTCGTCGGTTCGTGTTGCAGCATTTCCCCAGCCTGAACAGGTTCAGTTACCGTTGGGACAAGCGGTTCTATTACGCGGTCAACGAGAACGGCGGTTACCTGCTGCTTTCGGCGGACGGGATGTTGGGCGGCTTCCGCTACCATGTGCGTCAGATTCCCCGGGAGTTCGTGGATCTGCTTCCCGGGACCTCGATGACCTATCTCCGGGAGCGCTATCCGAACCATTTTCTCTGCGCTTTCCTGCCGCAGGACAAGGGGTATCGGGCCGAGCTTTTCGGAGTGGACGACCGCATCGTGTATTTCGATTCGGAGGGCCGTTTTGTGAAAGAGGAGTGATCGTTTGCGCTCCTCTGTCGTCCCGGAGCGCAACCCCCTGTCGCGGGAGTGGGAAAGTGTGCGTGTTTGCCCCCCCCCTTGCCGAGAGTGTATTTTCGAGCTTTTTCGATTTCCGGTCATGCGACAGATAGACGCCTGGCGAGCCCTTTGAAAGTATCGTGCAGATCGCTTGAGGGATGCGTCGTGACGGTGATGGTCTGTTTGTCGGCGGCAGGGCCTTTGCAGGGTGCAGGGAGGACGGGCGGTCGTCCGAATGAAAAAAAATTGTTATATTTGCCCGAATTTTTAATCTGAATTACGATGGCATACAATTTACTGAAAGGAAAGAAGGGACTTATTTTCGGAGCTCTGAACGAGCAATCCATTGCCTGGAAGGTGGCGGAGCGCGCCGTGGAGGAGGGGGCCGAGATCGTCCTCACCAATACTGCCGTATCTATCCGCATGGGAACCATCTCGAAGCTGGCCGAGAAGTGCAACACGATCGTCGTTCCGGCCGACGCCACGAGCGTCGCGGACCTCGAAAACCTCATCGACAAGACGATGAAGCATTTCGGCGGCAAGTTCGACTTCATGCTCCACTCGATTGGCATGTCGCCCAACGTCCGCAAGGGCCGCACCTACGACGATCTGGATTACGATTTCCTCTCCAAGACGCTCGACATTTCGGCCATTTCGTTCCACAAGGTCATTCAGGTGGCCCGCAAGAAGGACGCCATCAACGACTGGGGTTCGATCGTGGCGCTTTCGTACATCGCGGCCCAGCGCACGCTCTACGGCTACAACGACATGGCCGACGCCAAGGCGCTGCTGGAGTCCATCGCCCGCAGTTTCGGCTACATCTACGGCCGTGAGAAGCACGTGCGGGTCAACACCGTGTCGCAGTCGCCGACGCCGACCACCGCGGGAAGCGGCGTGCTGGGGCTGGGCGACCTGATGTCGTTCGCCGACAGCATGGCTCCGCTGGGCAACGCCTCGGCCGAGGACTGCGCCGATTACGTGCTGACGCTCTTCTCGGACCTCACGCGCAAGGTGACGATGCAGAACCTCTACCACGACGGCGGATTCTCGTCGATGGGCATGAGCCGCCGCGCGATGAAGACCTACGAGAACGGAATGCGTTTCGACGACGTGCATCAGAATCAGTATCCGTTCGGCAAACCGGAGGAGAAATAGTTCCGGAATCGCCCGGAAAAAGAGGAGCGGAGGCCGAAGCCTCCGCTCTTTCGTTTCAGTATTGGTGGTCGTCGCCACGGATCTCCTCGCGGGTGATCGGGCGGCGGTTCATGGCCCGCCAGGCGTACCAGATGTAGGCCGCCACGAACGGCACGAAGAGCGACACCCACGCCATCGTCCTGAGCGTGAAGAGGCTCGACGAGGAGTTCGTGATCGTCAGCGACGACTGCATGTCCGTCAGCGAGGGGTAGTAGGCCGTGCCGTTCCACCCGGCCAGCAGGAGCAGCGACAGCACCGTGAGGACCGTGCCGGCGCCTCCGAACCACACCGCACGGCGGCTGTCGCACCATCCGAGCCGGATGCTCCACAGCACCGAAACCACGCCGAGGAGCAGTACGACCGTGACGTAAGGCATTTCGAGCAGGTTGCGGAGGTATTTGTAAGGCTCGACCGAGATCGTGCCCGCGGCATCGGTGGCCCGTCCGTCGGCGAGGAGGAGGGCCAGGAGCCACGCCACGAAGCAGACGACGAACAGCACCCCGAACAGCCGCATGCGGCTCTGCGCGCGGCGGAGGATCGTCTCGTCGTCGATGTTGTTCATGAAATACTGGCACGCGAGGGTCATGGCCAGCAGGGCGACCGCCGCACCCAGCAGGACGTTGCGCCACTCGGCGACGGCTTCGAGTCCGTGCCACGGCGTTGCCCATTGCGAGATGACCGCCGCGCCGCCCTGATTGGCGAGGTTGAGGCGATCGACCGTGAATTCCGCCCCCGTGAAGAAGGTCCCCACGGCGGTGCCGATCAGCAGCGGCCCCAGAACGCCGTTAATCAGCAGAAAGGCGTTGAAAGTCCGCTCGCCGAAGACGTTGGCGGGTTTGCGGCGGTATTCGTAGGCCACGGCTTGCAGCACGAAGCAGAAGAGAATGGCCATCCAGACGTAGAACGCCCCGCCGAACGACGTGGAGTAAAAGAGCGGGAACGAGGCGAAGAACGCGCCGCCGAACGTGACGAGCGTCGTGAAGGTGAATTCCCACTTGCGGCCCAGCGAGTTGACGAGCATGTTGCGCTCCTCCTCCGTGCGGCCTATGTCGTACAGCAGCGCCTGTCCACCCTGCACGAACATCAGGAAGACCAGCAGGGCCCCCAAAAGCGAAATGATGAACCACCAGTAGTGCTGAAGAAAAGTCAAGGTATCCATGATTTAGTCGTTTTTAGGTCCTATTTTGATCTGCCGGAACATGATGCTCAGTTCGGCGACGAGCAGCGCGGTGAAGAGCGCCAGGAAGAGGAAAAAGGTCACGGAGACCGATCCGCTGGGGATCTTCGAGGCCGCGACGCCCACGGGCATCAGGTCCTGAATGGCCCACGGCTGGCGTCCGACCTCGGCCACGATCCATCCGGCCTGCGAGGCGAGGTAGGCCAGCGGGACGGTCCACACGGCCACCCACAGCAGCCAGCGTTTGTCGGCGAGGCGGTCTTTGCGGTTGAGCCACCAGACGACGCCCAGCAGCAGGATGAAGAAGCAGCCCGCGCCGACCATCACGCGGAACGAGTAGAACAGCAGCGGCACGTTGGGCACGATTTGCTCGGGACGGTCGAGATACCCGTAGCCGAAGTAGGCGAAGTGGTCGCGCAGGAACGCTTCGCCCTCGGGGGTCGAACGGTCGAATTTGCTCTGGATGACCTGAATGGCCGCCGTGTCGCCCGCCTCGCGCGCGGCACGGTAGCGGCCCAGTTCGTCCACGGCCGTGCGTCCGCGCTCGATCTTCTCGGCGGCGGACATGATGCCGCGCTCCTCGTTGCCGTAGACCAGGTCGTAGATGCCCGGCACGAAGGCGTCGGCGTCGCGGAAGCTCATCAGCGAGAGCATTTTCGGGATGCCGATCTGGAACCGGAAGGTTTCGCCGTTGACCGGGCCGTTGGGCCGCAGTATGCCCACGGCGGTGAGCGGCGCACCCTCCTGCCCTTCGTAGAGGGCCTCCATCGCGGCCAGCTTCATGGGCTGCACGCGGGCTACGATGGCTCCCGAACGGTCGCCCGTGAAGGCCGTGATCAGGGCGAAGACGAATCCGAAAGCCGAGGCGATGGCGATGCTCTTGCGGGCCATCTGCTGTTCGCGCCGGCGCAGCAGGTACCATGCCGAGACGCCCACGACGAACAGCGCCGCGAGCACGAACGACGAGGTGACGGTGTGGAAGAACTTGTTGACGGCCACGGGCGACAGCGCCACGGCCGAGAACGAGGTCATCTCGTTGCGCACGGTTTCGAGGTTGAAATCGCATCCCACGGGGTGCTGCATCCATGCGTTGGCCACAAGAATCCACCAGGCCGAGAGGTTGGCCCCGATGGCCGTGAGCCACGTGGCCGCGAGGTGGAAGCCGCTCGAAACCTTGCGCCAGCCGAAGAACATCACGGCGATGAAGGTCGATTCGAGGAAGAAGGCGAAGATGCCTTCGATGGCCAGCGGGGCGCCGAAGATGTCGCCCACGAAGTGCGAATAGTTGGACCAGTTGGTGCCGAACTCGAATTCGAGGATCAGCCCCGTGGCGACGCCGATGGCGAAATTGATGCCGAAGAGGCGCATCCAGAATTTGGTGGTCCGGAGCCAGAATTCGTCCTTCGTGCGGACGTAGAGGGTTTCCATGACGGCGATCAGGAATCCCAGTCCGAGCGTCAGCGGGACGAACAGCCAGTGGTAGATGGCCGTCATGGCGAATTGCGCACGCGACCAATCGACGGTTGATAGGTAGTCGGATAGCATAACGGGGTGTTATTGGGTTGAGGATTCCGCTCCCGGGATCGGGGGCGCAAGGTTTTCCAACAGGCAGTCGGCCTTCTCCGCGGGGCTCTTGCCGGCGAGCGGGTCGGGGAAGAAGAAGACCTTCAGCACGGCGAACATGATGAAGAGTTTCACGAGGATGACGGCCCACAGGGTGCGTCCCACGGTCATTTCGTGGAATCCTTCGACATAGAAACGGATCACTTTGCGGAGTGCGTTCATTTTGTTTGCGCCGTTGCGATTTATCAAAGTTAAACAGAAAAACGGAAATATGAAAACCGAATATGGAAAAATACTTTCATAGCACGGGTTCTTTGCATTTTTGTGACCGAAAGGAGTAACCCCGCCTTTTCGGCGGGCGTCATTCCGGGCGAACGACATGCGGAGAGTTTTTGGTACTTTTTGGCCGCAAAAAGTACAAAGAATTTCGTACTTTTGTCCCCCGTAAAAGTCAACCGATGAAGCGAAATACCGAAAAACTGCCGTCGCCGTGGGTGTCGGCCATCCCGCTGGCGGTGCTGACGCTGTTGTTATATGTGGTGATCCGCGCCTTCGGGGGCGGTGCCATCGACGGCGGCAGCCAGATCGCCCTGCTGTCGGCCACGTCGGTCTGCGTGATGCTCTCCATCGGCATCTACCGCTGCCGCTGGGCCGTGCTCGAAGAGGCCATCATCGACAACATCCGCGCTTCGGCCTCGGCCATCGTCATTCTGCTGCTCATCGGCGCCATCGCCGGAACGTGGATGGTCTCGGGCGTGGTCCCGACGATGATTTACTACGGGTTGCAGATCCTCCACCCGTCGTTCTTCCTCGTCTCCTCGTGCGTGATCTGCGCCGTGGTGTCGCTGATGACCGGCAGTTCGTGGACCACCATCGCCACCATCGGCGTCGCGCTGATGGGCATCGGGCAGGCGATGGGATTTCCCGAAGGGTGGATCGCCGGGGCCATCATCTCGGGGGCCTATTTCGGCGACAAGCTCTCGCTGCTCTCCGACACTACGGTGCTGGCCTCCTCGACCGTCGGCGTCCCGGTCTTCACCCACATCCGCTACATGCTCTACACCACCGTGCCGTCGATGCTCGTCGCCCTCGGGGTCTTCACCGTCGCGGGGCTCTCGCTCGAACACGGCGCCTCGACCCACGCCGAAATGTACGCCGCGACGCTGGCCGCGACGTTCCGCATCACGCCGTGGCTCCTCGTGGTGCCGCTGGCCACGGGAATACTTATCGCCCGGAGACTTCCGGCCATCGTGACGCTCTTCTGTGCCGCGGTCTTCGCCTGCGCGGCGATGCTCCTGGCCCAGCCCGAAACGGTGGCCCGGGTGGCGGGCGTCGCGGAGCTGGATTTCATGTCGGGATTCAAAGGGGTGCTGATGACCTGCTTCGGCCCCACGGCCATCCCCACGGGAACGCCCCAGCTCGACGAACTGGTCGCCACGCGGGGTATGGCCGGCATGCTCAACACCGTGTGGCTGATCATCTGCGCCATGTGCTTCGGCGGGGTGATGACCGGCAGCGGCATGCTGCGGTCGCTGACGGCGATCTTCCTGCGGTGGGTGCGCAGGACCTTTTCGGCCGTGGCCTCGACCGTCGGCGCGGGCATCTTCTTCAACCTCTGCACCGCCGACCAGTATATTTCGATTATCCTTTCGGGACGCCTTTTCAAGGATCTGTATGCCGACCGGGGGTTGGAAGAACGGCTGCTGAGCCGCTCGGTGGAGGATTCCGCCACGGTCTGCTCGGTGCTGATCCCGTGGAACTCGTGCGGCATGACGCAGGCCACGGTGCTCGGCGTCTCGACCTTCGTCTACATGCCTTACTGCATCTTCAATATCGTCTCGCCGCTGATGTCGCTGTTCGTGGCGGCTGTCGGCTGGAAAATAAAACGGAAACCATGAAAACCGAACTCGTCATCTTCGACCTCGACGGCACGCTGCTCGATACCATCGGCGACCTGGCCGTGGCCTGCAACGCCGTGCTGGTCCTGCGGGGGCTTCCCCAGCACTCCTACGAGGAGTACTGTCATTTCGTCGGCAACGGCATCATGCGGCTCGTCGAACGGGCCCTGCCCGAGCCGCTGCGGACGCCCGGGAACGTGGCGCTCGTGCGTGCCGATTTCGTGAAATACTACACCGAACATATCGACACCTACACCCGGCCTTACGAGGGGATTCCCGACCTCGTCGCCGAGCTCGTACGCCGGGGCGTGCGGCTGGCCGTGGCGTCGAACAAGTTCCAGGCCGGGACCGAGAAGCTCGTGCGGCTGTTCTTCCCCGGGGTGGAGTTCGCGGCGGTCTTCGGCCAGCGTCCCGACGTGCCTCTGAAACCCTCGCCGGCGGTCGTGGAGGCGATTTTGGCGCTGACGGGCGTGGCGAGGGAGCATGTGCTCTACGTCGGCGATTCGGGCGTGGACATCGAGACCGCGGCTGCCGCGGGCGTTCGTTCGGCGGGCGTGACGTGGGGATTCCGCGACCGGGAGGAGCTCCTCGCCGCCGGGGCCCGGCAGCTGGTTGACAAACCGGAAGAACTGCTGGCGCTGTTGTAGTTTTGCCCGCTTATTTAGGGGGTGACGGCCTGCCATTTGGTTTCTGGCCCGGGGGGCGCTTCCGCCGTCCGTCATTGCGAGGCTTCGCAGATGCCGCGGCAATCCGGTCGAAGCCCGGAACCTTACAACGTATTCACCGGATTCCCGCGCTCACCTCGTTCATGCGGAATGACGAAGCCCGCCGGCATCTTACGCCGGCGGGCTTCGCAATGACAAGCACCTGTCGTTTCGCCCCTAACAATACTCTTTCACGTCGCGGGCCGTGATGCGGTCTTCGGAGAGGATGATGAGCCGCTCGACGACGTTGCGCAGTTCGCGGATGTTGCCCGTCCACGGCATCTGCCGCAGCACCGCCAGGGCATCGGGGTCGATGGCTTTGGGCCGTGTGCCGTATTCGGCCGAGATGGTGCGGATGAAATGGTCCACCAGCGTCGGGATGTCCTCGGCGTGCTCCCGGAGCGCCGGGACCCGCACGACGATCACGCCGATGCGGTGGTAGAGGTCTTCGCGGAAATTGCCCTTTCTGATCTCTTCGCGCAGATCCTTGTTCGTGGCGGCGATCACCCGCACGTCCACCTCGATGTCCTTGTCGCTGCCCACGCGGCTGATACGGCTCTCTTGCAGCGCCCGCAGCACCTTGGCCTGCGCCGCCAGCGACATGTCGCCGATCTCGTCCATGAAGAGCGTGCCGCCGTCGGCCTGCTCGAACTTGCCCTTGCGCTGTTTGATGGCCGAGGTGAATGCACCCCGTTCGTGGCCGAAAAGTTCGCTTTCGATCAGTTCCGAGGGGATGGCCGCGCAGTTGACCTCGACGAACGGCGCCGCGGAGCGCGCGCTCTTGGCGTGGAGCCAGCGGGCCACCAGCTCCTTGCCCGTGCCGTTCTCGCCGGTGATGAGCACCCGGGCCTCGCACGGGGCCACCTTGTCGATCAGCTGGCGGACGTGCTCGATCTCGGGTGAGATGCCGATGATGTTTTCCGCCTGCGCGGGATGCGCGCGGCGGCTGCGGCGCACGACGGGAGCCGCGGCGGCGGCCGGGGGTGCGGTCGCGGGATTTGCGATGGTGCGGTGGATGGATTGCAGCAGCCGGTTCATGTCGATCGGCTTGGTCAGGAAGTCCTGCGCTCCGCTGCGCACGGCCTTCACCGCCGAGTCGATCGAGGCGTCGGTCGAAAGGGCTATGAACGGAATGCCGGCATCGGGGACCTTGCATCCGGTGTCCGAAATGATCAGGTCGAACGGAACCTTCCCGCATATATCCGTGGCTGCCGCCTCGTCCTCAACGGCTTCCGCCGAAAATCCTTCATATTCCAACCGCTCGCGCAAAATGTTTCGCACGCTTTTTGATTGATCCAAAATTAAAACCTTTGCCATAGCTTGTTTTTCCTGAAATTTTACCTACTTTTGCGAAGTCGATCTTCGGCTTGGACAGGCGGTATCCCGGACGTTCGGTTTGCGCTGCCTCTGTCCCAAAGTTAGGGCTTTCTGCGGTGTAAAACCAATCCCGGGGGGTCTCGCCCGACGGAGCGGAAGGTCTTGAAAAACATCTTGAACAGGTCTATTGCGAAGGCCCTGCCGGAGGGTCCGGCGGACGAATCGGAGCAACGGGAAAGACCGTAAATACAATTTATGAGAAAGAACTATAATTACACGCGACGCAAGTTGTACCTGCCCGAATACGGGCGTCACATCCAGGAGATGATCGACTCGCTGCTGGCGATCGAGGACCGCCGCGAACGCAACCGTCAGGCCCGCGCCGTGATCGCCGTCATGGGCAATCTGAACCCCCTGCTGCGCGATACGGCAGACTTCACCCACAAACTGTGGGACCACCTCTTCATCATGTCTGATTTTCAGTTGGATGTGGATTCTCCCTATCCGCAGCCGTCGCGTCAGGAACTGACCGTCGCGCCCCATCGCATGCCCTATTCGCAGGGGCGGATCGCCTACAAGCATTACGGCAAATATGTCGAGCGGATGATCCGCGGTCTGGCTGACGAGCGCAACCCCCAGACGGTGGCCCGGACGGTGGATAATCTGGCCCGTTACATGCGTACCAAAAGCTACGAATACAACCAGGAGCATCCGAACAACGAAGTGATCGTAAAAGACATCAAACGCATGTCCGGAGGGACGATCCAAATCGATGAAGTTGCCTTAAATAATCTCCGAAGCGACTATAAACAGCCCTTTTCAGCACGTCCCCAGAAGGGCGCCCAGCAGCACCGTCCGCCTCATCAGCAGCGGCAGCAGCAGAAAAACCGCGGCCAGCAGCAACACCGGAATTTTACGAAGAACAACGGTGCCCACCGAAATTCGCCGAAGTAGGGGCGGGGCCGCACCGGCCCTTTTAGGGGCCGGGATGTTTTGCAAAGCCGCACGGTTTGGAACCACCGGGTTTTGCTATCTTTGGTGTCGTAACGACCCTTTTAGGAGTTGGGACGTTTTACAAAGCCGCACGGTTTGGAACCATCGGGTTTTTTGCTATCTTTGTGTATTAATAACAGCGAAAACGATCGTAAATGAACAAGCAAACGCTTTTCGTGACGCTCTCGGCGGCCGTTCTGGTGTGTGGCTGCCAGTCGTCGAAAGTGAAGATTTCGGGCCGCTTCGTCGGCAGCGATGCGAAAAATGTCTATCTGGAAGATGCCTCGCCCCTGACGCAGGCGGTCATCGACTCGGCCGTGCTCGCCGGCGACGGCAGCTACCGTTTCGAACTCAAAGGCGTGCCCAAGACGCCCTCCCTGTATAACATCATCTACAACGGCGAGCGGATTCCGCTGCTCATCGCCGGGGGCGACCGTGTGACGGTCGGTTCGGTGGGCAGCGTCGTGCGCAACTACACGGTCGAAGGCTCCGCCGAATCGGAGCTGCTGCGCCAGTTCTATCAGGATTTCGTCACGGGGGCCCAGCGGCTGGACAACATCGCCGCACAGTTCGCCAAGCCCGGCCTCACGGAGGAGGAGCGCAAGTCGCTGGTCGAGGTGTACACGGCCGAGTACTACCGCATCCGCCGCGAGCAGCTGCGGTTCATCATCGAGAACAAGTCTTCGCTGGCGGCGGTCTACGCCCTCTACCAGCGTCTTCCGGGGGACCGCTATCTGTTCAACGGCGACAGCGACGTGGTCTATTTCCGCACCGTGGCCGAAGCCCTCGAAAAGAGCTATCCCGATTCGCCCTACCTCCAGTCGCTGACGGCCGAGATCGCCCGCATGGATGCGCGCATCAGCCTGACGTCGCAGATCTCCGAAGCGGGGTATCCTGACCTCGAAATGACGGACATCTACGGCAAGAAGATCCGCCTTTCGTCGCTCACGGGCAAGGTCGTGCTGCTGGATTTCTGGTCCGCGGAGCTGGGATCGAGCAATGCGCTGAACGCCGATCTGAAAGAACTCTATAAGAAATACGAAGACGCTCCCGTGGGCTTCGAGGTCTACCAGGTGGCGATCGACACGTCGAAGCCGCTGTGGATCAACGCCGTGCAGGAACAGCAGCTGCCGTGGATCTCGGTGAGTGACCTGCGCGGGCGCGGCTCCTCGGCGCTGGGACTCTACAACGTGCAGAAACTGCCCGCCAACTTCCTGATCGACAAGGAGGGTTCGATCGTCGCCCGGGACATCTACGGCAAGAGCCTCGAAGAGAAACTGGACGAACTGACGAAGTAATGTATTATTTCGCATCCGACATACATCTGGGGGCGGGTGACGAGCATTCCGCACGGGCGGTCGAACGACGCTTCGTGGCGTGGCTCGACAAGGTCTCCGGCGATGCGGAAGCGATATTTCTGGTCGGCGACATTTTCGATTTCTGGTTCGAATACCGCCGTGTGGTGCCCAAGGGCTTCGTGCGCACGCTGGGGAAACTGGCCGAGCTGACGGACCGGGGCGTGCGGGTGGTCTTCTTCACGGGCAACCACGACATGTGGGTCGGCGACTACCTCACGCGTGAGTGCGGGATGGAGGTCTGCACCTCTCCGCAGGTGATGACCCTCGCGGGCAAAAAAGTCTTCATCGCCCACGGCGACAACATGAATATCGACGGACAGCCGATGCTGAAACTCCTGAACCGGATATTCCGGTCGCGGACGCTGAAATGGCTCTTTTCATGGGGCGTGCATCCCGACCTGGCGATGAAGTTCGGCCATTGGTGGAGCGGCAAATCGCGCAAGCGGCACAACGCCGCCGACGAGGAGGCCGTGCGGACCGGCCGCGGGGGCGGTTTCGACGCTTCGCTCACCGAGCCGCTGATCGACTATGCCCGCCAATACGCCGCGACCCACGACATCGACCATTTCGTTTTCGGACACATGCACTTCCCGCGCGACTACCGCGAAGGGCGTCTGCACGTGGTGAATCTCGGCTGCTGGGAGAAGAATCCCGCCTGTGCCGTGCTGGACGCGGCGGGCGAAATGACCCTTGAATCATGAAACAATACCTCGATTTGCTGCGCCGGATCAAGGCGGAAGGCGTCGTGCGGGGCGACCGCACGGGGACCGGGACCAAAGGGGTCTTCGGCCATCAGATGCGTTTCGACCTGGCGGAGGGTTTCCCCCTGCTGACGACCAAGAAGGTCTTTCTGAAAGGGGTGATCCACGAACTGCTGTGGTTCCTGCGCGGGGACACCAATATCAAATACCTCGTCGAAAACGGGGTCCATATCTGGGACAACGACGCCTACCGCTACTATAACGAATTGTGCGTGCGTCACGGCGTGCTGCCCGTCGATCGGGAGACTTTCCTCGCGGCGGCGGGCGTGGAGTCGCCGATCGAGGGTTACCGCTTCGGCGATCTGAACCACGTTTACGGCTATCAGTGGCGTTCGTGGCCCCGGCCCGACGGGGGCGCCGTCGATCAGATCGCGCAGGCGGTCGAACTGATCCGCACGAACCCCGAGTCGCGGCGCATCCTCGTCTCGGCGTGGAACGTCGCGGAGGTCGAAGCGATGGCCCTGCCGCCGTGCCACGTGCTGTTCCAGTTCTACGTGGCCGAAGGGCGGCTTTCGTGCCAGTTGTACCAGCGCAGCGCCGACACGTTTCTGGGGGTGCCGTTCAACATCGCCTCCTACGCTCTGCTGACGCAGATGATGGCGCAGGTGTGCGGGCTCGAACCCGGCGAGTTCGTTCATACGCTGGGCGACGCGCACCTCTACCTGAACCACCTGGGGCAGGCGGATGAACAGCTTGCGCGCGAACCGCGTCCGCTGCCGCGCCTGCGGCTGAACCCCGCCGTGAAGTCGGTTTTCGATTTCCGCTACGAAGATTTCACGCTCGAAGGCTACGATCCGTGGCCGGCGATCAAAGCCCCGATGTCATTCTGAACCCTATGATCTCAATTATCGTTGCCGTTGCCGAGAACGGCGTTATCGGCGACAAGAATGCCCTGCTGTGGCATATTTCCGAAGACCTGAAACATTTCAAGGCCGTCACGACGGGCCATCCCGTCGTCATGGGCCGCAAGACCTTCGAGTCGCTCGGGCGGCCGCTGCCCAACCGCACCAATGTCGTCATCACGCGCCAGAATATCGAGATTCCCGGCTGCACGGTCGTGCATTCGCTGGAGGAGGCCGTGCGGTTGTTTCCGGAGGACGAGGAGGTGTTCGTGATCGGCGGGGCGCAGATCTACGCCGAGGCCCTGCCGTTGGCCGACCGCTTCTACCTCACGCGCGTGCGGCACTCCTACGAGGGCGACACGCGCTTTCCGGCGTGGGACGAGAGCGAGTGGCGGGCGGTGTCGTCCGAATCGTTCCCCTGCGGGAAGGATTACCCTTGGCCTTTCGTCTTCGAGCTTTACGAACGGCGTTGAACGGCGCGGGCGTAAGGGCAGTTTACCAGACTAAGGCTCGCAAGGCCGACCGTCGGGGCTGTACCTGCGTTCCGTGCTTTTTTATGTTCAGGCCGGAACGGGATGCAGGAAAATCATTCGGCGCAAAAAATGTCCGCAAATTGTTGTGGATTTGGATTTTTTATATTATCTTTGAAACAAGCGATTCGTCGGAAGACGGATTCGTGAACTTTGCCGATAGGAAAAATCTGGAAAATTTTTAATAGCCCGGCAAAGCACAAGTTTGTCCCACGAACGTCGGTCCATGTCCGGCGTAAGATTGGGTGTGATTCCTACGTTACGGACGTGGGCCTTATTTGTGCTTAATGGGCTATGGGTTTTCCAGAACCTTTCCTTCATTAGCGGGGTCTGCGTTCCGTAACTTTCATTTTCCGGCGGGTCGCATAACTTAAAATTGAAAAAGTTATGTTACCTTTGCGGATGAAAGCGGCGCCATAGCCGTAACATATTCATAAGGTTAGGACAACCTTTATGCCGTTCACAAACTTCCGACTATTACATCCGTAATAGGTTTTCAAATGGTGTAAAATTTGTCTGAAACCTGTGTTTTGCCCCTGCATTTCGGTGCAGGTGGCATGCACGGGCGTAAGGGCAGCTACCATTTGAAGGCTCGGAAGGCCGGTGAGCGGAGTTGTACCTGCGTTCCGTGCTTTTTTTGTGCCCGTACGGAACGCAGAACCGGACATCGGGCGAATTGGGTGCGGGAGTTTGAATTCTTCAT
>NZ_JBBMFL010000010.1:0-131648 GCF_040095975.1 Alistipes intestinihominis | reverse complement strand
ATTGCGATTCTGCATTTCAACAACTTACATTATTACGCCCCGTTCCCCCGCTTTATCCGATTTTCTTCGTATATTTGCGGTCGTTCCATCCTAAAAAACGAATCGAATGGATTTTCACGCAAAAATGATCGCTCCCTGCGGTCTCAATTGCAGCGTTTGTATCGGAGCGCTACGGGAAGAAAACCCCTGTCCCGGATGCTGGGGACCCGATGATGCAAAACCGGAATTTTGTGCCTCACAATGCAAAATCGCCTCCTGCACACTCCGCCGGACATTGCCCGGAGGCTTCTGCGACGAGTGTCCGCAGTACCCCTGCGCAGAGATGAAGGAACGGGAAACCCGCTATATGAACGATTATCCGCTGAGCGAATCGCCGATGGGCAACCTGGCATCCATCCGCAAAGTGGGGATGAACGCATTTCTGAATCAGGAGCGGACGAAATGGAGCTGCATTTCATGCGGCGGCACCATCTGTGTCCACACGGGACACTGTGCCGCCTGCGGAACAGACTGCACGCCCCGGAAATCCCGCTCCGAACACCTCTAAATCGCTGAACCAACGACCCGTATGGACCAACCCAAACTGGAATGCCTGCTGCGGCTGATGAAGCTGCTGACAGCGAACACCACCTACAACATCGACCAACTGGCCGAACGGCTCCAAATGTCGCGCCGCACGGTCTACCGCTATATCGACACCTTCCGCGATGCGGGATTCGTCATCAAGAAATCGGGCGACTGCATCCGTCTCGACAAGGAGTCGCCGCATTTCCGCGACATCTCGCAGCTGGTGCATTTCACCGAAGAGGAGGCCGTGATCCTGAAAAGCGCCATCGAAAATATCGACGACAACAACGTCCTGAAACAGAATCTCAAACGCAAACTCTACTCGGTCTACGACAATAAGACGCTGGCCGACACCGTGGTCCGGGGCAAGAACGCCCCGAACATCCGGCGGCTGATCGAAGCCATCGAGGAGCAGCGGCAGGCGGTCCTGCACGGTTACCAGTCGCCGCACGGCGGCGAGGTCCGCGACCGCCGGGTGGAACCTTTCGCTTTCACGACCAACTATGTGCAGGTGTGGTGCTACGACCTCGAAAGCCACTCGAACAAGCTCTTCAAAACGTCGCGCATCGGCTCCGTGGAGCTCTCCGACGCGGCGTGGGAACACGCTGCCGAACACGACGAAGGCTTCATCGACGTATTCCGCATGCACGGCGGAACGCGCCGCCGCGTACGTCTGGAACTGGGCATGCTGGCCTACAACCTGCTGTGCGAGGAATACCCGCTGGCCGAACGCGACCTGAAACCGCTGGGCCGGGGCCGCTGGGCGCTGGACACCGAAGTCGCCGGCATGGCCGGGGTGGGCCGCTTCGTCGTGGGGCTGCTGGACGACATCCGCATCGTCGATTCGCCCGAGCTGACGAGATACATCCGGGAATACCTCGCGGCGAATGCGCCGCAGGTAGGCGAGGAGGGCGAATCTATTTTTCGCACTATTTCATAGTTGTGTCACAACCTGTCACACGAGCGCCGTTCCTTTGCAACGTGAACCAAAAACAACAAGACAATGGGAACAGCTTACAAGATCAGGTGCAAGCACTGCGGAGCGCAGTTCGAGCACTCCACGCAGCCGGGTTTCGGACTGATGCCGATGTGCGTCGGCTGCGGCGAATACGTCGAAACCGAAACGGCCATCCGGTGTCCGGCCTGCCGACGGCGGCTCAACACCACGCAGGAGGAGTTCAACGAACAGGTCGAGGTGACCTACCTCTGGGATTGAGACCGCAAAAAAGTCGCCCCGGAAGCGCGGAAATCACCGGAAATTTTCATATCTTTGAGAAATAATTACCTTTTTCAAAAAACGCGATGACACAGTTGCAGGCAGGGGAGATGGCCCCCGATTTCAAGTCCACGACCCAAGACGGCGAACCGCTGACGCTCGCCGACCTCCGCGGACAGCGCACGATACTCTATTTCTATCCCAAGGACAACACCTCGGGCTGCACGCTGGAGGCCAAAAGCCTGCGCGACGGCAAAGCCGAACTGACCCGGATGGGATTCCGCATCGTCGGCGTAAGCCCCGACAGCGAAAAGTCGCACCGGAATTTCTGCGACAAACACGAACTGAACTTCACGCTGCTGGCGGACACCGACCATTCGGTCTGCGAGGCTTACGGCGTGTGGGCCGAGAAGTCGATGTACGGACGCAAATACATGGGCGTCCTGCGCACGACGTTCGTGATCGACGCCGAAGGACGCATCGAAAAGATTTTCAACAAGGTGGACACCAAGAACCATTACCAGCAAATCATTGATTCCTACAAACAGTAAAAAACAAAAACCCGATATGGCAGAAAAAGTACAGGTAAACGCGGACAAGCTCAAAGTCTTGGACGCCGTGATGCAGAAAATAGAGAAGGACTTCGGCAAAGGCTCGATCATGCGCATGAACAGCACCGAAGTGAACGACGTGCCGGTGATCCCCACGGGGTCGATCACGCTCGATATGGCGCTCGGCGTGGGAGGGTATCCCAAAGGCCGCGTCGTGGAGATCTACGGCCCCGAGTCGTCGGGTAAGACCACGCTGGCCATCCATGCCATCGCCGAAGCCCAGAAAGCCGGCGGTATCGCAGCCTTCATCGACGCCGAACACGCCTTCGACAGCTTCTATGCGCAAAAACTGGGCGTAGACGTTGACAACCTGCTCATTTCGCAACCCGACAACGGCGAGCAGGCGCTCGAAATCGCCGATTCGCTGATCCGTTCGAGCGCCATCGACATCATCGTCATCGACTCCGTGGCGGCGCTGACGCCCAAAGCCGAGATCGAAGGCGAGATGGGCGAGTCGAAGATGGGCTTGCAGGCCCGGCTGATGTCGCAGGCGCTGCGCAAGCTCACGTCGAGCATCTCGAAGACCAAGACCGTCTGCATCTTCATCAACCAGCTGCGCGACAAGATCGGCGTGGTGTACGGCAACCCCGAAACCACGACGGGCGGCAACGCGCTGAAATTCTATGCCTCGGTGCGCATCGACATCCGCCGCGTCTCGGTCATCAAGGACGGCGACGAACAACTGGGAACCCGCACCAAGGTCAAGGTCGTGAAGAACAAGGTGGCGCCCCCGTTCAAACGCGCGGAGTTCGACATCATGTTCGGCGAGGGCATCTCGAAAATCGGCGAGATCATCGACCTGGGCGTTGATTACGGCGTGATCAAAAAGGCCGGGTCGTGGTTCTCCTACGGCGACAAAAAGATCGGCCAGGGACGCGACGCGGTCAAGGAACTGCTGCAAAACGACGAGGAGCTGCGCAACGAGATCGAGGCCAACGTCCGAGAGGCCATGAAGACCAAAAAGGAGTAACATATGGGGTATACTGCCGAGGATGAGCTGCTTATAAAGGAAAAATGGGATGATCTCCTGCTGTCCTGCACCAAGATCTGCAAGAACGACGAGGACTGGAATTTCATCAAACGGGCATTTTTCCTGGCCAAGGAGGCACACGAGGGGGTAAGGCGCCGCTCCGGCGAGCCGTACCTCCTGCATCCTATTGCAGTAGCCAAGATCGTCATCGAGGAGATCGGACTGGGTGTGAAATCGGTCGTCGCGGCGCTGCTGCACGATGTCGTGGAGGACACGGAATACACCGTGGAGGACATGGAACGCATTTTCGGACCCAAAATCGCCTCGATGGTTGACGGACTGACGAAGATGTCGGGCGTATTCAACGCCGACACCTCGGAGCAGGCCGAATATTTCCGGAAAGTGCTCCTCACGCTTTCGGACGACGTAAGGGTCATTCTGATAAAGATCGCGGACCGGCTGCACAACATGCGCACGCTGGGGGCGATGCCCATGAACAAGCAGATAAAGATCACCGGCGAAACCATCTACCTTTTCGCGCCGCTGGCTTACAGACTGGGGCTCTATTCGATCAAAAGCGAGCTGGAGGACCTCTGCATGAAGTACCGCTTCCCGCAGCAGTTCGCCGAAATCACCCAGAAATTACAGGAAAGCGAGGCTTCGCGCCGGGAATTCATCGACAAGTTCAATGCCCCGATCATCGCTGCGCTCAACCGCGACAACATCAACTACGAGATTTCGGGCCGCGTGAAAAGCGTCTACTCGATCTGGAGTAAAATGCAGCGCAAACAGATTCCCTTCGAGGAGATTTACGACCTGTTCGCCATCCGCATCGTCTTCAAACCGCTGCCGTTCCCCTCGGAAAAGACCCAATGCTGGCAGATCTATTCCACGATCACCGACATCTACACCCCCAAGCCCGACCGGCTGAGAGACTGGATTTCGATGCCCAAGGCCAACGGCTACGAGGCGCTGCATTCGACGGTGATGGGCCCCGACGGGGTTTGGGTCGAAGTGCAGATCCGCACGCAGCGCATGGAGGACATCGCCGAACGCGGATTCGCCGCACACTGGAAATACAAGCACGCCACCATCTCGCAGGACGAAGACGAATTCGACCGTTGGCTAAAACAGATCCGGGCGGCGCTGAACAGTCCGACGGAGAATGCCGTGGACTTCCTGGACAACTTTAAGTTATCGCTGTATACATCGGAGATAGTGGTATTTACGCCGAAAGGAGAGGCCCGGAAAATGCCGTTCGGCGCCACGGCCCTCGACTTCGCCTACGACATCCACTCGAAGATCGGCAACAGCGCCATCAGCGCCAAGATCAACCACAAACTCGAACCGATCACCACGCAGATCAACAGCGGCGACCAGATCGAGATCATCACCGCCGACAACGCCCGCCCCAAGCCCGAATGGCTGGAGATAGCGACCACGGCCAAAGCCAAACAGGCGATCAAGAGCTTCCTCAAACGCGAGCGGCAGAACAACATCGAGCGGGGGATGCAGATGCTCGACGAGAAGATGAAGTCGCTGAATGTCAAGCTCAGCGGCCGTGTGCTGCGCAAGATCGTCCCCATCTACGACTGCAACAACAAGGAGGAACTATACAGCAAGATCGGAGCGGGAATCGTCTCGCTCGACAGCCTGGACAAGGCCCTGAAAGTCAACTCCAAGAGCAAGATACTCAAATTTTGGACCCTCTTCATCCCCAAAAAGGAGGAGGAGGACGCCGACGATCCCCAGACCCCGGGCGAAATCGCCCCGGCGGCGGATGCACAGACCGCGGCGGAACCGCAGTTCGAAATCGCCGAATGCTGCAAGCCGATTCCGGGCGACAAGGTGGTAGGGTATCGTGATCCCGCGACGGGAAACATCATCGTCCACAAGGCCACGTGCGACGAGCTGAACCGACTGGCCGCACAATTCGGGCGAAACATCGTCAAGGAAGAGATCAAATGGTCGCAGCACAAGGCCATGTCGTACCTCGTGACCACGGAACTGCGCGGCATCGACCGGCAGGGTATTCTGCTCGACCTGGCGAAGGTCGTGAGCGCCGATTTCAACATCAACATCCGCGAAGTGAACATCCACAGCCACGACGGCATCTTCGAAGGCAGCGTCAGTCTCTATGTGAAGGACGCCGAAAGCCTCCACGCCGTGATGGACAAACTGCGCAAGATAAAGGGCATAGAGAGTGTCAAACGAACATTAAGCTGAGGTCATGGAGGATTTTGCATCTGTCATATGGGCCGTGATCATCGTAGGAGCGATGATTTTCAACGTCGTGTCGCAATCCCGCAAGGCCCGCGGAAAAGGCGCCCGACAGACTCCCCACGGCGAAGCATGGCCCACGTCGGCCCCCGACATGCCGATGCCGTCGGCCACACCGGCGCGCCCGGAGCCTGCTGCACCCGTTTTTGAGGACGAATGCCGAAGTCTCGAAGAAATTCCCGCTCAGGAGTACGAGCCGGAATATACGGCGCCAAAAACGGCCAAAACAAAGGCTCCCCGGCATCGGACCGCCGAACGGTTCAGAACTGCGCCGGAAAAGGATGCAATCGCGGCCCACGCCATTACCGATGCGCCGGAAGAGGCGGCGGCCATCGCCGAAGAATTCGACCTGCGGCAGGCCGTGATCTACTCGGAGATACTGAAACCCCGTTTCGACGAGGAATAGGGCAGCTGAGTCCCGGAGAGCCTACATCCAGCCCAGCGACCGCTTCCGAGCGCCCCCAATCTGCAAACACTTTTCTAAACAGCATAAGAAGATGGCAACCATTTTTTCACGCATCATTGCGGGGGAGATTCCCTCCTACAAAGTAGCCGAGGATGAGAACTACTACGCATTTCTCGACATCAATCCGTTGACCAAAGGACACACGCTGGTCGTACCGAAGCAAGAGGTAGACTACATTTTCGACCTCGAAGATCAGACCTTGGCGGGCATGATGGTCTTCGCCAAGAAGGTAGCCGCCAAAATTCAGCGCGAAATAGCGTGCGCAAGGGTCGCCGTGGTCGTTTTAGGGCTCGAAGTACCGCATGCGCACATCCATTTGATTCCGATTCAGAGCGAAAACGATGTCGATTTCCACCGCGAAAAGCTCAAATTGACGCCGGAAGAGTTCCGGGAAATCGCCGATAAACTGTCGAAATAGGAGATTGTTAACAAAAATATAATTCGCTGTATTTTAGGCGGGTAGTGAGTTATCAACACTACCCGCCCTCTTTTTATTTAACATAATGTGCACCAAATCAGCAAAAGCAGCCAATTCTATCGGTCAATCATCGGGAATAGCCCAAAAACACTCCAAAATTAACCCGAAAGGGTGGGTTGTTTACATATGTAAACATCAAGAGACGGTGAATTTTCCATTCATAATTACATTTGTAATCCATACATTTGTTTACACACCTGTTAATATATACATTTGGAAATTATAAGTCCTCAAGGAGTAAAGCCTTTTTGAGGGCCGCTCCAACGAAAGTTAAAGCGTTAAACAATCAACAAAATATTCAATTATAACCAACTATTTACGAGAATTACATAAAGTAAAAATTCATACTTATAGAAGGCTCTATATGATTAGGAGATGTAAGTACGCCCAACGCCACATATATATAATAAACTATACTATTTACCAATGATTTAACATAGATAATATAAAGCGAAGATTTACGATAAGTTTATCGGGCATATTTAACCATATTCTGTGATTAACATATGTAAACTTTATCAACACTTATTAGCATTTTACAAATGTAGATTTTTCTTGTTTTACAAAAAACAAATCTTTATATTTGTAAAAATTTGCGCGAATGAAGGAAAAATTGCTCGATTTGATGAAACACGAGGGTTTGAAGCCGAGCCAGCTTGCAGAAATACTTGAAGTCAATCCGGCCGGAATCTCCCACATTCTCGCCGGACGCAACAAGCCGGGCTTCGATTTGCTTCAGAAGA
Source organism: Alistipes intestinihominis (assembly GCF_040095975.1). Taxonomy (NCBI): domain Bacteria; kingdom Pseudomonadati; phylum Bacteroidota; class Bacteroidia; order Bacteroidales; family Rikenellaceae; genus Alistipes; species Alistipes intestinihominis. Next base: position 124,317 of record NZ_JBBMFL010000010.1, on the reverse strand, counting down.
TTTTCAGAAGGTTTCCGCAAATCAACCCCGACTGGCTGTTGCTTGACTCGCCGCAGATGTACCGCGACGAACATCCCGGCATATCGCAGGCATCCGCTCCAGCGTCCGCCTCGCAACTTCCGATCGACAATGATCTGTTCGGGGCGGTCGAAACCAAGGCCGTCTCTCCGAAAGCCGACCGTCAGGAACCGGAGGTTGCCGGATCACCGGCACAATCGGCCGCATCCCAGTTTCCGGTCAGCCGAACCGGAGCCAGCGTTCAGCGGGTCGTACTGTTTTACGACGATCAAACCTTCGAAAGTTTCGAGCCTACAAAGCGCTAAAATCTTTCACTCAAAAAATTTCCCGGAATACACCGCGTATGAAAAACTAATCCAAGGGCAATTCAATCGTCTCGACCATAATAACCATAATTATAAGAGCACTCCACAAGAGTGCTTTTTTTATACCCGGAATTGGCATACAACATGTACAATCAAATTTGAATTAATATTCATGTTATGTTAAATTAATGATGTAATATCATGAAATACATAATATTATACCCAACAACACTAAGCAAAACAAATCGCAAATGCAAGGTCTTCGCAGAATTTTATTACCTTTGTTCGGATTATGAAAACATTGATTATCAATCATGCGTAAAATTGCGACATATCTGTCGGCAATCGTGCTGCTGACGGCCTGCATAACGAATAACCGGCAGAATAACAGAATTTTATACGTTTCGATACAACCGCTGCAAAGCCTTGTGGACAGCATTGTCGGCGGAGATTTCGAAGTCGAAGTACTCGTGCCCGCCGGAGCCAGTCCCGAAACGTTCGAACCTACGCCCAGACAATTTGTGGAGCTAAACAAAGCGCAACTTATTTTCAATGTGGGACTTATCGACTTCGAAACCTCGCTGTTGGGCAAAGTCGAACAACAGGAGAAAGTCATTGACCTGAGCCGCGGAATCGACCTGATCGAAGGCTCTTGTTCGCACAGCAGCCACGGACACAATCATACGCACGGTGTTGATCCCCATGTCTGGACCTCCCCGAAGGCGTTGCAGAAGATGGCGGCAAACGCTTTCGAAGCCATTCGCAAAGCCTATCCCGATTCGGTGAAATACGAAACCAATTATAACCGGTTGCAGAAGGAGTTACAAGCATTGGACGCTCGCACGGCGGAGAAAATCGCACGGAGCGGCATCGAATATTTCATCGTCTACCACCCCGCCCTCACCTATTATGCCCGCGACTACGGGCTGCGGCAAGTCGCCATCGAAGCAGACGGTAAGGAGCCATCGGCCAAGCAGTTGACGGCAATCATCCGGAAAGCCCGGGAGGATGGAGTCCGCCGGATATTCTACCAAAAGCAATTCCCGGCATCGACCGTGGAGGTCATAGCCCGAGACATCGACGCCGAATACGTGGCGATTGATCCGCTGGACCGGGACGCCATAGCGAACATCGACACGATAACCGACTTAATCACCGCAAAATGAATCTGGTAACAATGCGCGACGTAAGCGTCGCATACGACGGATACGAAGCCATTCAGCATGTCGATCTGGAAATCGGCGACGACGATTTCCTGGGTGTCATAGGTCCCAACGGCGGCGGAAAGACGACGCTCGTGAAAGCCATACTCGGAACCGTGCCCCATACGGGCGAAATATGTTTGGCGCCGGAGTTGTTCCGGGGCAAGGAGCGGCTGATCGGCTATATGCCGCAGTTGTCGGATTTCGACCGGGAGTTTCCGATCTCGGTGCTCGAAGTCGTGCTGTCGGGATTGCAGGGCCGCCGCGGGTTCCGCTCCCCCTACACCCGGGAGGACCGCGAAAAGGCGATGGCGCTGCTGGCCTCGTCGGGGATTGCCGAAACGGCCCGCCAGCCGATCGGAGAGGTGTCGGGCGGCCAGATGCAGCGGGCGCTGCTGGCCCGGGCCGTGATCTCGGACCCGAAACTGCTGATTCTGGACGAACCCGCGAATTTCGTGGACAACAAGTTCGAGAAAGAGCTTTACCGTACGCTGCACGAGCTGAATACGCGCATGGCAATCGTCATGGTGTCGCACGACATCGGCACGATCACGAGTGTCGTGAAAGAGATCGTCTGCGTCAACCGCCGCGTGCACCGTCACCGTTCGAACGTGCTGACCGAAGAGCAGCTGCGCAACTACGACTGCCCTATTCAGCTCGTTTCGCACGGCCACATTCCCCACACCGTGCTGGAGCACCACCCGGGGGACGGATGCTGCGACCACGAATAACCCGCTTAAGAAGCGGTCCTTACGGGCGACGGCATGCAAAGGATTTCAGGAACGAAGTGGCCCATGATCCCCTTTTCCCGATGACACAGTTCGCCCCGAACGGGAAATACACAGTATACCCGTTCGGGGCGGACAAGACTGTGAGGCAGGGATGCCGCAGTCGTCGAAAATTACTTCTGACCGTTGATCTGGCTCAGCTTCTCGAAGAGTTTGCCGAAAACATCGTCCATCTCGGCGCGCAACGCAGCGTAGTGCTTGCGGACGAGCGACGCATTGTGCGGCTCGGCAGGATTCATCGCCTTGGCGAACAGGTCGTTGCGAACGGCGACAGCCTCCTGCATCACCGCGAAGATCTCCTTCTCTTTCGAAGGCTGGAAACAGATAGCCATATCGCAGTCGAAAACAACCTCTTCGAGGCGGTAATCAATCTCCTTTTTCAGATTACGTAAATTTGCCATATTCGGTAGATTTTAGAATTTTTGCTTCGACAAAGGTAGTAAAACGTTTCGGATTATCAAACATTTTCAGACTGCGGCCCCGGGAAATAATTTCCGTGCGGGGAGCGGACAAAAAAAAGATTCCGGATTTCCGGAATCTTTTTGCCGATTACATTTTCTCGAGCTCCTTATAGGTTTTCCTGGCGGCTTTCTCGGCCTTCTTGGCGGCCTTGGCCTCCTTTTTGGCGATCTTCTTGGCCGCCCTCTCCTGCTGGCGGACTATCTTCTGGGCTTCGCGGGCCTCCCTTTTGGCGAGTCTCTCGGCGGCACGGGCCTCCTTGCGGGCCTCGCGGGATTCCTCGCGCACCTCTTTCTTATACTCATGCTCGTTGGGCATCTCGACGATGATCCCGTTCACCTGCTCATCGACGACCACATACGGCTCGGCAGGCTGTGCAGGCTGCGGCGCCGGCTGGGGCTTGGGTTTGGAAATCAACATACGCTGCTCGACGATGCTGTTGACCTTATAGTCGATCGTCAGCTCGACACGGCGCAGCGGCGGCAGGATGTTCTCCTTCATATAGTCCCATGCGGCGGTCATCTTTTTCAGAGCCAGTTCCTTCTGATCCGGAGACTGCCGGCCGTCGAGAATCCCCAGCACGGCCTGCTTATCGGGCACGGACGACTGTGCGACCAGCGTGCGGCACATCTCCCAATCCTCGGCGACGGAATTCACCGTCACCTTGTACTTCTTCGAAAATCCGTATTTCCGGTCGAGATAAGCCTTGAAATCATTGGCACGGCGGGCAGCCAGCGCCTCGTTGAATTTCACGGGGCCGTCGGGCGACGAATAGCCCGTGACGGTCACCGCGCTGACCTGCTTCAAGGTGTCTTTGGCCAGGTCGGCGACGAAGGCATTGAGTTCGTCGAGCTCCTTCGGGTTGCCGCTGAGCGCGGCGTTGAGCGTCGCCAGATTGATCCGGTAACGGACCGAATAGTCGGCATCGTTCCGGCTTTTGACGAGAAACCTGCGGACGATGCAGTTTCCGTCGGTGGTTTCCGACAGCAATACGGTATCGGCCGCAGGCGCCGTCACCGCACTCTTGGTCTGTGCCGTCGCTCCGGCAGCGGCACACAACGCGAGAGAAAAAGCGAATGTAGATACGATTGTTTTCACGCTAAAATAGTGTTAGTTGACTGCACTACCCTCTCGCAAGATTCGTACCACGGTTTCGAACGACTCTTTTTCAATCGTCTCACAACCGCATTTCAATAAATATCCGTATCTTTGCAAAAATAATTCGTTCAAGATGGCATACGGCAAGAAAATAACACTGTTTCTGATGGATGGCTCCGCGGAAGGGCGTATCAGTTGCGAATTGTCCAACTGGAATGGAAAAGCATACCGTATCCCGAGATCTTGTATCCGCCAATGCACGGACCGAAAGGATATGGACAATGCCGGCGTTTACATCCTGTTCGGCAAATCCGACAATACGGACAAAGAAGGTCTGGCATATATCGGCGAAGCCGACGGCATTTTGAAACGGCTGACACAGCATCTTTCGCAAAAAGATTTCTGGAATGACGCCATCGTGTTCGTCAGCAAAGACAACAACCTGAACAAGGCTCACATCAAATACATAGAGAACAGATTGTACGAAGCAGCCGACGAAGTCGGCCGTTACAAGCTGGAAAATTCCAACACCCCTACCCGATCGACCATCTCCGAACCGGACGAGGCCGAAATGGAGGAATTCATCGCCAATATCAAGCTGCTGATCGGCACGTTGGGTTTCAAAATCTTCGAACCATTGATTTCACAGCAAAACGCAACGCCGAACCACATCTTGTATATTCAGGCTGCCCGAGGAGCGAACGCCCGGGGGATTAGCACCACAGAGGGATTCGTCGTATTGAAAAATTCCCGAATCGCGGATTCCGTCACCCGCTCTTTCCCTGACAATTACCTGCACTTACGAGATAAATTGCTTTACAACAAGGCGATCATTCAGGACCCGGAGGGACTCGTACTGACCAGGGACCTGTTATTTTCCAGTCCTTCCACAGCCGCCAGTATCGTCATGGGACGTAGTGCCAATGGCCTGGCAGAATGGAAAACGAAGGACGGGCGCATTCTGAAATCGCTGGAGGAGACCAAATAAAAGAGGCTGCTTGAAAGCAGCCTCTTTTCAGATTACCCTTGCAAAATTACATCCGTTCGGGAACGTCGATGCCCAACAGCTTCATGCCGCGGCGGATGACGCGGGCGACCTGCCGGGCCAGCTGAAGGCGCATCCGGCGCGTGTCGGCGTTCTCCTCCTTGAGGATCGAGTGGTCGTGGTAGTAGCCGTTGAACTGTTTGGCCAGTTCGTAGACGTAGGCCCCGATGATCGACGGCGCGAAATTCTCGCCCGCAGCGGCTACGACCGCAGGATATTCGGTCAGCGTCTTCACCAGGTCGATCTCTTCGGGCAGATAGTCGGCGGCGGCAGCCCCTTCGAAATCAATGCCTGCCTCGGCGGCCTTGCGCAGGATCGAGCAGATACGCGCGTGGGTGTACTGGATGAAAGGCCCCGTATTGCCGTTGAAGTCGATCGACTCGCGGGGATCGAACAGCATCGTCTTCTTGGGGTCCACCTTTAATATAAAGTATTTGAGGGCGCCCAGTCCGACCATCGTCGAAACGGCGTTCGCCTCCTCTTCCGTGCATCCGTCCAGCTTGCCCAGCTCGGCCGACATCTCGCGGGCCGTCGAAACCATGTCCGCGATCAGGTCGTCGGCATCGACCACCGTACCCTCGCGCGACTTCATCTTGCCCTCGGGAAGCTCCACCATGCCGTAGGACAGGTGAGTGATGTGGTCGCTCCAATCGGCATAGCCCAGCTTTTTCAGCACCAGTTTCAGCACCTGGAAATGGTAGTTCTGCTCGTTGCCCACGACATAGATCATGTCGTCGAGCTTGTTATCCTCGAAGCGGCGGAAGGCCGTGCCCAGATCCTGCGTCATGTAGACTGACGTGCCGTCGCCGCGCAGCAGCAGTTTTTCGTCGAGGCCGTCGGCCGTGAGGTCGATCCACACCGAATTGTCGGGTCGGCGGTAGAAAACACCCTTTTCGAGCCCCTCCTCCACCAGCGCCTTGCCCAGCAGATAGGTCTGCGATTCGTAGTAAACCTTGTCGAAATCGACGCCCAACGCCTTGTAAGTCACATCGAAACCCTCGTACACCCAGCCGTTCATGGTCTCCCACAGCGCGTAAACCTCGGGGTCCTTGGCCTCCCACTTGCGCAGCATCTCCTGCGCTTCGAGCATGATCGGGGCGTTTTTCTTGGCCTCGTCCTCCGACTGTCCCTGCGCCACGAGCTCCTTGATCTGGGCCTTGTAGTGTTTGTCGAACTCCACGTAGTACTTGCCCACGAGGTGATCGCCCTTCATGCCCGTCGAAGCGGGTGTTTCGCCGTTGCCGTAGAGCTTCCACGCCAACATCGACTTGCAGATGTGGATGCCGCGGTCGTTCACCAGATTGGCTTTGATGACCGTGTGGCCGTTCGCCGCGAGGATCTGCGCCACGGAGTACCCCAGCAGATTGTTGCGGATGTGCCCCAGGTGCAGCGGCTTGTTGGTGTTGGGCGACGAGTATTCGATCATCACCGTGCGGCCCGTAGCACGCGCCTGTCCGAAAGCGTCGTCGGCAGCGATCTCGGCGAAGCGCGCCGCCCAGAAACTGCTGTCGAGCGAGAGGTTCAGGAAGCCTTTTATTACATTGAAAGCCTTGATCTCCGGGATGTTGGCCGTCATATATTCGCCGATCTCGGTCGCGGTGGCCTCGGGCGACTTGCGGCTTCGTCGCAGCAGCGGAAACGTCACGAGGGTATAGTCGCCCTCGAACTCCTTGCGGGTCTTCTGAATCTGCAACTGCTCGTCGCCGAGCTCTCCGTAAAGCGTCTCCACCGACCGGCGGACCGCATCCGAAATAAAGGTCTCGATATTCATGTGTGAATTGATTTTTGCCTGCAAATTTAACGTTTTTCGCCGAATAATCAATCCCGTGCCCCGATATTCTGAAACAATCCGTATATTTGCCGGGTAAACCGACAAGACATTCATGGAAATTCTCGTCATACTGCTGCTGATTCTGTTCAACGGGCTCTTCGCCATGTCGGAAATCGCGCTGATCTCGGCCCGCCGTTCGAATCTGGAAATGCAGGCCCGTCAGGGCAGCGCAGGGGCCCGCCAGGCCCTGAAGCTGGCCAAAGACCCCGACCGGTTCCTCTCGACGGTGCAGATCGGCATCACGCTCATCGGAATCCTCACGGGTATCTATTCGGGCGACACGCTGGCCGCCAAATTCGGCCGGGAACTGGCCGAACTGGGCATCCCGATGCATGCGGCGACCGTCACAGCGCAGGTCACGATCGTCATCGCAGTCACCTACCTCACGATCATCTTCGGCGAGCTGGTACCCAAGCGCATCGGCATGAACGCCGCGGAGAAAGCCGCGAAGATCGTGGCACGCCCCATGCGGGCGCTTTCGGTCGTGGCGTCGCCGTTCGTATGGCTGCTCTCCAAAAGCACGGCGGGCGTCACCCGCCTGCTGGGTCTGCACAAGGCCGAGAGCAAAGTGACCGAGGCGGAAATCCGATCGGTCATCCAGGAGGGCGCCGAAGACGGCGAAGTGCAGGAGGTCGAGGAGAAGATCATGGGCCGCGTCTTTTCGCTGGGCGACCGCACGGTGGAGTCGATCATGACGCACCGCAGCGAGCTGGTGTGGATCGACGTGTCGATGACGGCCGACGAAATCCGCGAAGTCGTGGCCCGCGCGCCCCACAACCGCTACCCTGTCGGCGAAGGCAGTCTGGACAAACTGCTGGACGTGGTCTACCTCAAAGACCTCTTCCTGCACCTCAATGCCCCTGCGTTCGATCTGCGCGCGCTGCTGACTCCCGGAAAGTTCTTCCACGAGGGATTCGAGGTCTACAACGCCCTCGAACAGCTGCGCAGCGAGCAGCTGGGATACGGCATCATCTGCGACGAATTCGGCGTCACACGCGGCATCATCACCCTGAAAGACATCTTCGAAGCGCTCGTGGGCGAGCTCCCCGACCCGCGCGAAGAGCCCGACATCGTGCGGCGCGACGACGGCAGCTGCCTCGTGGACGGACAGTGCCCCTACTACGACTTCCTCGCCTGGTTCGGGCTCGAAGAGGTGTTCCCGAACAACGCCTACAACACCGTCAGCGGCCTGATCCTCGACCAGCTGGCCCACATCCCGGCCACGGGCGAAAAGCTGTCGTGGAACGGCTTCACGCTCGAAATCGTGGACATGGACGGAGCGCGCATCGACAAGGTGCTCGTCACCCTCGAACAACCGGAACAAGCATGAAAATCGCAGACATAGAATTAGGAGACCGCCCCCTGCTGCTGGCGCCGATGGAGGATGTGACTGATCCGTCGTTCCGCTACATGTGCAAGCGTTTCGGCGCCGACGTGGTCTACACGGAGTTCATCTCCTCGGACGGGCTGATCCGCGATGCGGCCAAATCGCTCAAAAAACTCGAAATCGACGACGCGGAACGCCCCGTGGGCATCCAGATCTACGGCCACCTGATCGAACCGATGGTCGAGGCGGCGCGCATGGCCGAAGCGGCCGGACCCGACATCATCGACATCAATTTCGGCTGCCCGGTGAAGAAAATCGCCGGGCGCGGCGCCGGATCGGGCATGATGCGCGACGTGCCGCTGATGGTCGAGATGACGCGGCGGATCGTCGCGGCGGTGAAGACCCCCGTGACGGTGAAAACCCGCCTGGGATGGGACGAGGAGTCGAAAAACATCGAAGAAATAGCCCTGCGTTTACAGGACACGGGCATCGCGGCGCTCACGATCCACGGCCGTACAAGGGCCCAGATGTACCGCGGCGAAGCGGACTGGACGCTGATCGGACGGGTCAAGAACAACCCGCAGATACGCATTCCGATCATCGGCAACGGCGACGTTGATTCGGGTCCGAAAGCCAGGGAGATGTTCGACCGCTACGGCGTGGACGGCGTGATGATCGGCCGCGCGACCTACGGCCGTCCGTGGATATTCCGCGAAGTGAAGCATTATCTTACGACAGGCGAGGTGATGCCCCAGCCGTCGGTCACGGAACGGGTGGCCATCGCCAAGGAGCATCTGCGGAAATCGCTCGAAATCAAGGGCGACCATGTCGGCATTCTCGAAATGCGGCGCCATCTGACGAACTATTTCAAGGGGCTGCCCGACTTCAAGTCCACGCGTCTGAAACTCGTCACGTCGCTCGACATCGACTGCCTGTTCTCGACGCTCGACGAAATCGCCGTCCGCTGGGGCGGCTACGACCTGAGCGGCGCGGTCCCCGCCCCGCTGTCGCACGATCTCTGAAAAAAACCGGGGCTGACGATCAGCCCCGGTTTTCGTTCGCCCCGACGGTCCTATTGCACCATGATGCTGTTCAGCAGGTCGGTTTTGCCTTCATTCACCAGTTTGAGGATCAGCTCCCCGAACAGCGTGTTCTGCCATGCGAACCACGAGCGCGTGAACTTGTTCGGGTCGTTCACATCGAACGATTCGTGCATGAAGCCCGTCCCGGCGTCGGTCGTCATCAGCATTTCGACACAGCGTTTGATCTCCGCGTCGTCCGTCGAGGTGAAAGCCTTCATCATGATACTCATCGGCCAGGCCATGTCGTAACCGACATGCGGTCCTCCGATGCCCTCGCCCGCCGTACCGCGGAAGAAATAGGGATTCGACGTGCTCCACACGAAGCGGCGGGTGTTCTGATAAATCGGGTCCTTCACGTCCATATCGCCCAGATAAGGCATGGCCAGCAGACTCGGAACGTTCGCGTCGTCCATCAGGAAGCGGTTGCCGTAGCCGTCAACCTCGAAAGCATAGATTTTACCGAAATCCGGATGGTCGCAGACGGCATACTTCCGAAGCGCCGTCTCGACCTCCGAGGCAAGAGCCGTACATTCGGCGGCCAGTTTCTTCTCCCCGTTCACCTTCGTCAGGATTTCGGACGCCTTGCGCAGCGACGTTACGGCGAAAAAGTTCGAGGGAACCAGGAACAGAAACGTCGTAGCGTCGTCCGAAGGGCGGAAAACCGAAGCGATCAGCCCCACCGGCTTCACCGGATTGCCCTTGCCGTCGTTGCAGACCGTATCCAACTGCCGCTCCGTACGGCGCCGGAACGTATAGGGCCCCACGCCCTCCTTGCGCTGCTGTTCGCGGAACGTGCGCAGGATATTCCGCACGGCGGCGAGCCAATGCTCGTCGAAAACCGAAGTGTCGCCCGTCACTTTCCAATACTCATACGCCAGGCGAAGCGGGTAGCACAGCGAGTCGATCTCCCACTTCCGTTCGTGAAGCTCGGGACGCATTTGCGTCTTGTCCTTCATCCACTGGTGGTCCGGATTAGGGTCGTAGGGGTCCAGAAAAGCATTGGCGTAGGGATCGAGCTCGATACATTTCATTTGACGGCGAATGACGCCCGCGAGCATGCCGCGCAGATGTTCATCGCGGTTCGCAAGCTGGAGATAGGGCCACACCTGCGCCCCCGAGTCCCGGAGCCACATGGCGTGGATGTCGCCCGTATAGACCACCGTGTCGTCTTTGCCGTCGTCGTCCTTGCGGTAGCGAACCGTCGTGTCCAACGTATTCGGGAAACAGTTCTCGAACATCCAAGCCAGCTTCGAGTTGGTCAGGACGCTTTTCACGCGCGCGATTTCCGCTTCGACGGCGGCGGATTTGAACAGGCGCTCCGACTCCGGGGGCCGGTTCGTCTTCGAATAGCAGGCTGTCCGGGCCGACAACCGGGTAGCGTCGGCGGGAATGAGCAGCTCAGCGGAAGCATGCGACTGCGCCCCGATGCAAAACACCGATACGGCAGTCAAAATCAGCAGTTTTGAGTTTTTCTTCATCTTTTTCGGTATGATTCTAAGATTCGACAAGTCGGTTATTCGGCGACATCCGCCATCCGGGCGAACATCTCGGCCAGCGCAGCCTGCGACAGAAGCCACTTGCGCCCCTCGCGGCCGCGGCCGCTCCAATCGGCCAGAAGGCCCCGGCAGTCGCGGGAGCAGGTCCACGCATGGTCCAGCGTCTGACGAAAGGCATCCAGGCCGGTCTGACGGCCGTCTTCACGGCTGAGTTCGATGAATCCGCGCAGCATCACCGCATCGAACCAGATTTTATCGCGCCGCAGAATCCGGACGGAACCGCCGCCCGGTTTGTGAACGGGCCGGAAAAAATGGGTCAGGCAGGCCGCGGCGGTCTGCTGCGCTTCGGCGAGATAACGTTTTTTGCCGGTGATGCGGTGAAGCAGGGCGCCCGCCTGGATCATCTGACCGCTGTTGTAGGAGAATTTGGCCTTGTTGACCGCCCCTTTCAGCGAGATGTTGTCGAAATAGAGGTCGTCGGAACGGTCGAGAAGCCTCTTGCGCGTCCATTCGTAGAGCGCCCGCCCCTGTTCGAGATACTCCTCCCGGCCCGTCGCCAGATAGAGTTTCAGGGCCAAAACGGCCCCGGGAGCGTTCGAACAGGTATTTTTCGACCCTTTTTTCTGCTCGCACCAATAGATGCCGCCGCCCAGCCGGTCGTCGGTCCCGCTGGCAACGAAGAGCCAGATGCGCTCCGCCTCGTCGAGGAAACGCCGCTGGCGGGTTGCGGCGTAGAGATCGGCGAAGTCGATCCCGAGCCAGATATTGTCGTCGTAGAAACGGTCCGAGGCCGGAGCGGAACGGATATAGGAGGCATAGGCGAAAGGTCGTCGCCGGTCGTCGGCATACTCCCGCAGCCCGGGCAGGACCACCGAGTCGAGCAAAGGCCCGAAACGCTCCCAGCCCTCCGTTTCGACGAGGGCCGCAACGGCCGACAGCGTTCCCGAAAACGGCCAGAGGTAGGAAAATTCGTTGGCTGCGGATTCGCCGGCGAGGTAGGTCGCCTTATAGGCGCCGTCGTCGGGATAGTTCTCCCGAAGGAGCCGGGTCCCGGGGACGGAATAATAGGTATAGAGCGAATCGAGCATCGCCGTGGCGCGTGCGGCATATTCGCCCCGCTGCGCAGCAGCGGAACCTGAAACCAGGACGGCGCAGAAAAAGAGGGCGAAAACCGGGCGTTTGGGAAACAACATAAAAAACATCACGATTTATTTGCATACAAATATAGATATAACAACCGCTACGAACCACTAATTTTTGACCAATAAACATAATATTCCCGCCAACCGAACGCCGCCGGGGCGATTTTGGCTAAATACTGTTTTTTCCTGATCAAAATGTTGCGGACAAAAAATTATTATTTCCGAAATTTGTAATCAGAAAACGAGACCTTAAAACCAACCCGACCATGAAAACTCCCGTACATACCGCATCGCTGCGCCGGACCGCGGGCCGGATCATCTCCACCCTGCTGTTGCTGTGCACCGCGTGCGCGGGGAAAGAGACGGCGGGAGACGATACCTTCGAAAACCCCGTCGTCCTCAAATACGAGAACACCTCGATCTATTTCCACGAGGGAACCTATTATTACGTCACGAATTCGAACGGCAATCTGGAACTGTACGCCGGTGCGGACCCGACGCGGCTGGAACAGAGCACCCCCAGCACCGTATGCCGCGTCAGGGCGGAATACGGGCTGCTCCATATCTGGCACCCCCAGATCGTGAACATACGGGGAAAATGGTACATCTACCTGAGCGCCGACGACGGCAATACGGACAACCACCGGATCTACGTGCTCGAAAACGCAGAACAAGACCCGCGCGACGGAGCGTTCACGATGCGGGGACGCATCAGGACCGACCCGGAGGATAACTGGGCCATCCATCCCTACGCCTTCGAGTACGACGGCGAACTCTATCTGATCTGGTCGGGATGGGAATCCCGCAGAGTCTACGCCGAAACGCAGGGCATCTATATCGCCCGGCTGGAAAACCCCTGGACCCAATGCACCCCGCGTGTCCGGATCTCCGCGCCCGAACACGAATGGGAGCGGCAGTGGGTAAACCCCGACGGCTATAAAACCGCCTATCCGGTCTACGTCAACGAGGCTCCCTTCTTCTTCGGAAACGACCGCACGGACCGGCTCTACATCTACTACTCGGCCAGCGCCATGTGGACCCCCTATTATGCGATCGGCGAGCTGTCGGCAGCCAAAGGCTGCGATCTGCTCAACGCCGCGTCGTGGAAGAAAAAGAGCAAACCGGTCTTCACGATGACCGATCCGTCGTGGAAAAAGACTCCGGACGCACGGACCGCCTCGGCGCCGGGCGTCTACGCCCCGGGATACCCGTTCATCATCCCCTCGCCCGACGGAACCGAATATTTTCTGGTTTACATGGCCCGGAACATCGTAGGAGACCCCTACCGGCCCTATTCGCGCACCGTACGCATGCAGAAAATCGGATTCTCGACGGAGGGAACCCCCGAACTGGGCTCCCCGGAACCGATCGGCAAAGCGCTTAAAAAACCGTCCGGCATAAAAACCGAATCTCAAAATCAACATAACGATGAATCCAAGTAAATTAATTCTTCCCGTTTCTCTTCTGACCGCAGCGGCCGCCGAGAGCGAACATTGCACGGCCAAGCCGAAGAAAGACGCCCGGCCGAACGTAATCGTCATTCTGGCCGACGACCTGGGCTTCTCCGACATCGGATGCTACGGGGGTGAAATCCATACCCCCAACCTCGACCGGCTGGCAGCGAACGGGCTCCGCTTCAACAACTTCTACAACACGAGCCGCAGCTGCCCCACCCGGGCGTCGCTGCTCACGGGCCTCTACCAGCACCAGGCGGGCATCGGCCGGATGACTTTCGACGACCACCTGCCGGGATACCGCGGCACGCTGTCGAAGAACGCCGTGACGATCGCCGAGGCGCTCCGCGGTTCGGGATACCACACGGGCATGGTCGGGAAATGGCACATCGCCGAAACGCCCCTGCGCCCCGACCAGCGCGAATGGCTGGCCCACCATGTCTACCACGAGGAGTTCGCCGACAAGATCAACTACCCCACCCGCCGCGGCTTCGAGGATTTCTACGGCACGATCTACGGCGTGGTGAACTACTTCGACCCGTTCAGCCTCGTCGATGGCGAGGAGCCCGTGCGCGAGGTTCCCGAGGGATATTACATTACCGACGACCTCTCGCAGAAGGCCGTCAGCTACGTGAACAAATACGCCAAAGACGACAAACCCTTTTTCCTCTACCTCTCCTACACGGCGCCCCACTGGCCCCTGCACGCCCTGCCCGAGGACATCGAGAAATACAAGGACACCTATAAAGAGGGCTGGGAAGTCATTCGCAACCGGCGTTACGAACGCATCAAGCAGCTGGGCATCTTCCCCGGACAGGAGGATTTCCTTTCGCAGCGCCAGTTCAACGACAAATGGGAGGATAACCCCAATGCCGAATGGGACGCGCGCGCAATGGCCGTGCACGCAGCCATGATCGACCGGATGGATCAGGGAATCGGTCAGGTGCTGGACGCTCTGGAAAAGAACGGACAAATGGACAACACGCTGATCATCTTCCTCTCCGACAACGGATGCAGCAGCGAAAGCTGTCAGAACTATTCGCCCGGCGAGAACGACCGTCCCGACATGACACGCGACGGACGCCCCATCGTCTATCCGAAAAAGAAAGAGGTGATGCCCGGTCCCGAGACCTCCTACGCATCGCTCGGCGCGAAATGGGCGAACGTGGCCAACACCCCGTTCCGGTTCTGGAAAGCCAAGTCGTTCAGCGGAGGCATCTGCACCCCGGTGATCGCCCACTGGCCCAAGGGACTCAAAAAGAGCCTCCGCGGCAAGGTGACCGGCCAGATGGGACACGTCATGGACATCATGGCCACCTGTCTCGACCTCTCGGGCGCCGAATACCCCGCGACCTACGACGGCAACCGGATCATCCCGCTCGAAGGCAAGAGCCTCGTACCCGTGCTGCGCAAAGGCGAGCGCGAGGGACACGACTACCTGGGTTTCGAACACTTCAACGAACGCGCGTTCCTCTCGAAGGAGGGCTGGAAGATCGTCCGTCAGGGCAACAAACACCCCTGGGAGCTCTACGATCTCAACAACGACCGTTCGGAGCAGCACGACCTCGCCAAGCAGAATCCCGCGAAGGTCGAAGAGCTGACGAAAGCATACGAGGAGTGGGCGAAACGCTGCATGGTGGAGCCTTATCCCGGCCAATTCAAGAAAAACAAGAAGTAAACCGCATATCACCTTAACAATCAGTAATGAGAAAAACAATTCTGACAACCGTGGCAGCACTGAGCGTGCTGTGCACCTTTGCCCAGTGGAAACCCGCGGGCGACAAACTCAAAACACCCTGGGCCGAGAAGATAGATCCGGCCAACGTACTCCCCGAGTATCCGCGTCCGCAGCTGGTCCGTTCGCAATGGATGAATCTCAACGGCCTGTGGGACTACGCCATCAAGCCGGCCGGCGCCTTGGAGCCGAAAACGATGGACGGAAAAATCCTCGTTCCCTTCGCCGTCGAATCGTCGCTGTCGGGCGTGCAGAAAAGCCTTACCGAAAAGGACGAACTGTGGTACCGCCGCACGTTCAGCGTACCCGCAGCGTGGAAAGGCAGCAACGTGATGCTGAATTTCGGCGCGGTGGACTGGAAAGCCGACGTATTCGTGAACGACATCCTCGTGGGATCGCACACGGGAGGCTTCACGCCGTTCTCGCTGGACATCACCCCCTACCTGAAAGCCAAAGGCGATCAGAAACTGGTGGTGCGCGTGTTCGACGGCACGGACAAGGGCTACCAGCCCCGCGGCAAACAGGCGCTCAACCCCAACGGCATCTGGTACACGCCGGTCAGCGGAATCTGGCAGACCGTATGGATCGAACCGGTGGCGAAGAGCCACATCTCGGGAATCAAGGCCATTCCCAACCTCGACCAGAAGAACATCGCCGTAACCGTGACGGCCGATAACTGCACGACGGGCGATCTGGTGGAGGTCAACATTCTCGACAAAGGCAAGGTCGTGGCTTCGGCCACGGGATTCCCCGGCAGTCCGCTGCGCCTGGCCATCGCCGAGCCGAAACTTTGGAGCCCCGACTCACCGTTCCTCTACGACATGACGGCGGAGCTCAAACGAGGAGGAAAAACCGTGGACAAGGTGGATTCGTACACGGCCATGCGCAAGATCGGCACCGCCCGCGACAAGGCCGGAATCCTCCGCATGACGCTCAACGACGAACCGCTGTTCCACTACGGCCCCCTCGATCAGGGCTGGTGGCCCGACGGGCTCTTCACCGCACCGACCGACGAAGCGCTGCTGTTCGACATCGTAAAGGCCAAGGAGCTGGGCTACAACATGATCCGGAAGCACGTGAAGGTGGAACCGGCACGCTGGTACTACCACTGCGACCGCGAAGGCATCCTCGTATGGCAGGACATGCCCTCGGGCGACATGGGCAACAAGTGGGAAATGTACATCTACAACGGCGGTACGGACAAACTCCGCACGCAGGAGTCGAAGGACAATTTCAGCAAGGAGTGGAAAGAGATCATGGACTTCTGCATCTCCTCGCCGAGCGTCGTGGTATGGGTTCCCTTCAACGAGGCGTGGGGACAGTTCGACACCGAGCGTATCGTGAACTGGACTATGGAATACGATCCTTCGCGTCTGGTGAACCCCGCCAGCGGCGGCAACCACCGTCCCTGCGGCCACATGCTCGACCTGCACCACTACCCGGGTCCCGCCATGAAGCTGTTCGACCCGCAGCGCGTCAATGTGCTGGGCGAATACGGCGGCATCGGACTGGCCTTGGAGGGACACCTCTGGTGGAACAAACGCAACTGGGGCTACGTACAGTTCAAGAACGCAGAGCAGGTGACGGCCGAATACGAGAAATACGCCAGGAACCTGGCCAAATTCGTACGCCTCGGCTTCTCGGGCGCCGTCTACACCCAGACGACCGACGTGGAAGGCGAAGTGAACGGCCTGTTCACCTACGACCGGAAAGTGATGAAGGTCATACCCGAACGCATCAAGGCAGCCAACGAAGCGGTGATCCGATCCATGTCGCTGGAGATGGAGTAACCCGGATAGAGTTCCTAAAAAAATACATCCTCCCGTGCGGGAGGATGTATTTTTTTGCACTTCGCCGAAACTATTTCCGGACGCGGACCGGTTCGATCGGAGGCAGCGGCCCGAATTCGCCGTGCGCAGCGGCCTTGATGCTGAAATCCTTGTACATCCAATGGTCACGATACCACGTACAGGGCTTGAATTCGTCGTTCAGCTCCTCCATTTTGGCAGCCATTCCGCTGCGGAGCGAGGCGAGGACCTTCGCATATTTCTTGTCTTCAGCGACATTGCGGGTCATGTGCGGGTCCTTCTGCCGGTCGAAAAGCAGTTCGGAACCGTCGCGCAGATAACGGGCATAGGTGTAGCGCTTGTCCCGCACGGCGCGCCATTCGAACCCGTTGCGCCAAAGGTGGGTATGTCCCATTCCCTGCATGAAGGCGAAATCCGGTTCGAGGCCCTTGCCGCCGCGCACCGCGAAACTGAGGTCGTCGCCCTCCATCTCGGCCGGGATGCTGTCGGAGAGCCCGACCAGACCGAGCAGCGTGGGCGCGATGTCCGGCGTATTGAGGCAGACATCCGTCCGTCCCCTCTTCGCCCCGGGGCAACGGATAAGAAAGGGAATGCGGCACGCCTCGTCGTAGAAGATCATCTTGAACATGCGGCCCTGCGAGGTCATCATCTCGCCGTGATCCGACGTAAAGACGACAATCGTGTTGTCGGCGATGCCCAGGCTGTCGAGCAGCTCCACCACGCGACCGAACTGCTCGTCGATGGAGTTCACCATCGCATAATAGCAGCGCATGGCCTCCTGATACCCCTCCCCTTTGACGAAATCGTCGCGCCAGCTGGTCCGGCCGTTGAAATACTCGGAGAAAAAGCGGTCCATATAGGGATCGGGATTCTCGTTGAAATTCTCCGGAAGCTCGAATTTCACGTCTTTGAATCTCTCGTAACAATGCGCCGGAACGTTCCTGCGGACCCAGGGGTCGTGCGTGGGGCTCCAGGAGAGCATCAGCGTGAAGGGCTGTTCGTCGCCGGCATGTTCACGAATGTAGTCGAGCGCGAGCCCCGTGAAGACCTCCGGACCGTACTGCCCTTTGAGATCGACATGCACGGGCTCGCCGTCGGGACCGTCCGTATCGTAAAATGCGCTGTAATTGATGTGGTTGAACGAATAGGCCGCCCAATAGCCGTCGAATCCCATGCGCTCGGGCCCCGGCTTGTAGGGACGGCGGTGGGCGTCGTTCCAATGGACTTTGCCCACGTAGCCGGTCTGGTAGCCGGCATCCGTGAGCACATGGGCCAGAGTCCGGTGGTTGGGATTCAGGTTCAGTTCGTTGATCACCATGCCCGTCGATGAGGTGTATTTGCCCGTTATCAGGCTCGCCCGGTAGGCGGCGCTGACCGGGCTGACCGACACGGCATTGGTGAAATCAAGCGACTGGCGCGCGAACCGGTCGATGTTGGGCGTCACGGCCAGCCCGTCGCCGGCATATCCCAGCACGTCGGCCCGCAGCTGGTCGGCCATCATGTAGATAATGTTGGGACGCTGCTGCTGCGCCCCGGCAGTCCCCGCAAGTCCTGTCAACATACCTGCTCCGAGCAGGTACAGCAATCGTTTGTCTTTCATTCTTTGGGTTTTGAGTTTTGATCCTTATATTGCTTGGGCGTCATCCCGAACTCCTCGCGGAAGCAGGCCGAGAAGTAGCTCGAAGTCTTGAAGCCCACCTGCTCGTAGATCTCCTTGATCAGGAAATCGCCGCTGCGGATCATCTCCGCAGCCTTGCGCAGGCGGTAGGTTTTCATGTAGTCGTTGGGCGATATGCCGAACAGGCTCTTGACCTTGCGATAGAAGTTCGAACGGCTCATGAACATCTTTTCGGCCAGCTGTTCGATGTAGAACGTCTCTTCGCAGAGGTGCTCCTCGATGTGGAAGTTCAGTTTCTCGACGAACTCCGCATCGCGCTTGCTGAGACCGAGCGACACCGTGTCGGCGTGCCCCGTTCCGGAGAGCAGCGCACGGCGGATGCGCTCCCGGTTCTTGATCAGGCTGTCGATCTGAGCCATCAGATGCTCGGCGGAGAAAGGTTTTTCGATGTAGGCGTCGGCGCCGTACTCCAATCCGCGGACCTTGTCCTCGACCGAGGTCTTCGCCGTGAGCTGGATGATGGGAATGTGGCTGTAACGCAATTCCGACTTGACGTATTCGCACAATTCATAGCCGTCCATCTCGGGCATCATGATGTCGCTCACGATCAGATCGCAGTTGTTGTCGGCGAGGACGCCGAGCGCTATTTTGCCGTTGGCGGCCGTCAGCACCTCGTAGCGGGCACCGATGATCTCGGCGATGACCGCCCTCAGATCGTCGTTATCCTCCACGATCAGTATCTTGCAGGTTCCCGTCTCTTCGGCGGCGAAGGGAGGGGGGGGGATTTGCGCATCCCCGCCGCCGTCCGCCCCGGAATCCGGGCCGTCCGACGCGCCGGACGCGACAGCCGCGGGATCGAGCGGAATCTCCACGGTGAACACAGCTCCGCCCCGCTCGTCGTTGGCGCACACGACGCTTCCGCCGTGCTTGATCGCAAGCAGGCGAGCCAGCGGCAGCCCGATACCGGTTCCGCCCTTGCTGTTGCCCGACTGGTAGAAGGTGTTGAAAATACGCTCCATATCTTCGGGAACGATGCCCTGCCCGTCGTCGGAAACCGTGATGCGGAAACAATTATCCCCGGCGGCGAGAGCCACGCAGCATTTGCTTCGAGCGTATTTCAGCGCATTGGACAACAGATTGTTCACGATCTTCGAGATGGCGTCGCAGTCAACCTGCGCCACCACGCCGGGCTCGACGTGCCGTTCGAGGCGGATGCCGCCGACCTCCGCGGCCGGACCGAAACGCACGCACAGTTCGTTCACCAGTTCCGAAACGTCGCACGGCTTCATCGTCGGCGTGTAATCCGTCTCTTCGGTCTTGCGCAGATCGAGCAGCTGGTTGACCATCTCCAGCAGATTGCTCGTGTTCTTTTCCATGACGCGGAGGTAATCCCGGACCTTGGGCGGGAAATGCGCATCCTCCCTCAGAATCGATTCGAGGGGAACCTTGATCAGCGAAAGGGGCGTCCGGATTTCGTGGGCCACGTTGGTGAAGAAATCAATCTTCGACTGATAGTTGATCTTCTCCTGCTGCGAGGCGAACTCGGCGAGTTTCAGACGGTGCTTCCGGCGGACGTACCAGGTCCCGCACCCGGCCAGCAGGCCCAGCAGAAGCAGGTAGCACACGACAGCCGGCGCCGAACGGTAGAACGGCGGCTGAATCACGAAGGCGACGCGGGCCGTATTCTCGCTCCACACGCCGTCATCGTTCGAGCCGCGCACCTCGAAGGTGTAGCGCCCCGGCGAGAGATTGGTGAAATGGACCTCGTTGCGGTCGGTGAAGCTCCACTCCTTATCCTGCCCGACGAGCCGGTAGGTATAGCCATTCTTGGACGAGGACTGGTAGCTCAGGGCCGCAAAGGTAAACCCGACGGAGTTCTGGTTGTATTTCAGTCTGAGCTCCTTGTTCAGATGCAGCGGATATTTGAGCGGCGAAGGATTCCGGCCCCCGCGGTCGATCTCCATCCCGCGGTCGTTGATGAGGAGCCCGGTCATGCAGACCGAAGGGACGAACCCGTTGCGTTGCAGATCCCCGGGCCGGAAGACCGAATAACCGTTGATGCCGCTGAAACAGAGCCGTCCGTCGCGCATGCGCAGCGAAGCGCGGTCGTTGAACTGGTTGCCGGTGAGGCCGTCGCGGACGGTCAGGTGGTAGCGCACCTCCTGCGTCTCGGTGTCGAGGCTGAAAAGCCCGTTGTTGCTCGCAATCCAGAGCATTCCGTCGTCGCCTTCTTCCAGCGAGGCGATCGGCACTCCTTTCAGCCTGTCGCCGCCGGCATTGAACGGAACGAAGTGCCGGGTTTCGCGGTTCAGCCGGAACAACCCCGTCTCCGTACCCAGCCACACGTCGTCGCGGCTGTCGGTCAGGATGCAGACGCTGTTGGGAGTGCTGCTCCGGGCGAACATATAGTGCCGGAAATCTCCGGAAGCGACATCGAACAGAAAAGCGCCCTTGTTGCGGGCCAGCACCCAGATCATGCCGGGCCCCGCCTGTGCGAAATCGCAGACGGAAAGGTCGTTGCCCCCTTTGTTCACCCGCACGAAATCGTCGAGTTTGCGATCGTAGCGGGCGAATCCCCACGGCGTTCCGGCGTAGATCGTCCCGGTGTCGTCGCGGAAAAGCGCCTCCACGTCGTCGTCGCAGAGCGAGGTCCCCACCCCGGGGTTGTTCCGGTAGTTGCGCACCGCCCCTGTCTTCATGTCGCGGGTATAAACACCCCCGGCGAAGGTTCCCATCCACAGGCGTCCCCCGGCGACGAGCATCGTCCGCACGTTTTTCACCTCCCGCAGGAAAGAGTCCGGACCGCCGCGGAAAGGTTCCGAGACGGTGCGCCCGTCGGCACTCACCTTCAGCACGCCCCGTTTGTCAATGGCAACCCACAGACTGCCGCCGCCGTCCTCGGCGAAACAGGTGGCGAGCGTCTTGCCCCGCTCCCCGATCTTCAACGGCATATGTTCGATCGGTTTGAGCCGGCGGGGAAGGTAGGTAATGCCGTTGTACTGCGTGGCGACCCAGATTCCGCCCTCGTGGTCGCGGAAAAGCGCATTGACCGTATGGGTGTAGCTCTCGCGGCGGACGGTCATGTCCGTCACGGGGTCGATCTCTTCCGAACCCGTATAAAAGACGAACAGTCCGTCGTCCGAACCGACCATCAGCTCGCCGCGCGAAAGCGGCAGCAGCGCACGGGCCGACATCTCCCGGCGCATCGTCCAGTCCGCGGCGCTCTCCCCCGACCAGACCATTTTCGCAAGTCCGTCGGTTTCGAAACACCCCCACAGTTCGTCGTTGCTGTAACAGAGCGATCTGACCACGGAGGGCACATGTCCGCTCCGCTCCTTCGCATAGACCGCCAGCCGCTGTTTCCCCTCGCTGTCGAACTCCGCGACCGTGCCGTTCCGGGCGCTCACGAAGACGTTCCAGTCCGGGCCGCCGACCATGTCGGTCACGGCGTCGGACAGACGGCTGTTCTGTTCGAGCGTGCCGTCCTCGGGATAATAGATGAAAAAACCCTGGGCCTCCGTGCCGATCCAGATTTTGCCGTCGCCGTTCTCGAAGATGCGGGTGATACGCCCGGTGATGACCACGCCGTACTGCGTGCGCACGCTGAAAGAGGAAAACAGATCCTTACGCTCGTCGTACAGGTAAACGCCCTGCTCGGTCCCCACCCACAACCGGTTTTTACGGTCGGCGCACAGCGCATGGACCGACGTGTTCAGCAGTCCGTGCCGGAGGTCTTCCGAATCATAGACGCGGAACGCAACCCCGTCGAAGCGATTCAGGCCGTCGGCCGTGCCGAACCACATGAACCCGCGCTGATCCTGTGCGATGCACCGGACCGTATTGTGCGACAGACCGTTGTCCGCGTTATAACTGACCAGCGCGTAATTCCGGGCCGAAACGGCTCCGGAGCACCCGATCAGCAGAAAGAGCGATATGATGAATCTTTTCATATATGAATCCATACGATAAAGGTAGAAAACAGTTTCCAAACGCGCAACCCGGCCGTTTTCGTATACCAGACAGATCGAATATGTCCGGTGCAGCCATTCGCGGACACGGGCCGCAGAATCACCGCGGCCCGCATCCGCCGTTCGGAAGCAGACGTTCGACGGTCCCGGACGACGGGGCCGCGAACCCTATTTCTGCAACCTCTTCGGGTACACTTCGTGCGTATCGGCCCACGCCTTCCATTTGGCCACGAGTTCATCGAGGAGCTCGGGATACCGGGCGGCGAGATTGCGGCGTTCGGTGCGGTCGGTCGGAATGTTGAACAGCTCCCATTCCTTCGATTTCTCGTCCTTGACAGCTTTCCAGTCGCCGTGGCGCACGTAGCAGTTGTCGAAATGCTCGCCGAAAAGATAGTCGTGGAGCACGGTCTTCGGCTTGCGGATCGTCGGCACGAGGCTCTTGCCCTCCAGCGGATGAATGTCGTTGCCGCCGTAGGTCGCCGGATAGGTCGCCCCCGAGACATCGACGAACGTAGCCATCAGGTCGGGCAGGAAGCTCACGTTGTCGCGGATCTGTCCGTCGAAACGGGAGAAGCGTCCGGGCCATGAAACGATCAGCGGAACGGCGAGGCCGCCCTCGTAGGCGCGCACCTTGTACTTGCGCAGCGGCGTATTGCTCACCTGCGCCCACGGCAGACCGTAGGAGGGAGCCACCCAGCTTTGGGGATCGTTGATGTCGGCCACCGTGCCGAAGCCCGTTTCGGTATGGGGCTCGGCGCAGGCTCCGTTGTCCGAAAGGAAGATGATCAGCGTATTGTCCTTCTCGCCGCTCTTTTCCACCCAGTCGAGCACACGGCCCACGTTGTAGTCCATGCAGTGCACCTGCGCGGCATAGACCGACATACGCATCGCGGAGTGCTTCCGCTCGGTATCCGTCAGATCCTCCCAGCGGCGCGACTCCCACTCGGCGAGCTCCCACGAATCGTCCACGAGGCCCAGTTCGGCCTGACGGCGGAAACGAGCCTCACGGATCGCCTCCCAACCCGCGTCGTACTTGCCGAGAAACTTGTCGATGTCCTCCTGTTTGGCGTGGAGCGGCCAGTGGGGAGCGTTATAGGCCAGGTAGAGGAAATAGGGCTTGCCGTCGCCCTTGTTGCTGTCGAGGAACTCGATGGCATAGTCGGTGAAAGCATCCGTCGTATAATACGGCGCCTCCGGAGGCGGCAGTTTGGTGTTGTCGAGCGTGAGCCCGCGGCCGCCGTGGGGCCGCAGATAGCTGCTGGCCCCGGCCAGGATGCCGTAGAAACGGTCGAAGCCGCGCTGAAGAGGCCATTTCTCCTGTCCGTGCATACCCAGATGCCACTTGCCGGCCATGTAGGTATGATAGCCCGCGCTCTTCAGCACCTCGGCGATCGTTACGCAGTTCCGGTTGAGATAGCCCTGATAAGCGGCAGGCTTCCGGGGAGACGGATCGCCCGGTTTGCGTCCGGGAACGGGGTCCTCGGACATGCCGCCGATGCCGGCCTGGTGGGCATACAGACCCGTCATCAGGCTGGCCCGCGTGGGACATGAACGCGCCGTGGAGTAAAACTGCGTATAGCGCACTCCGCTCTTGGCAAGACGGTCGATATTGGGCGTGGGAATCTCGCCGCCGTAGCAGCCGACATCGGAATAGCCCATGTCGTCAACCATGATCAAAATGATGTTGGGCTGCTTCGCCGCCGTCGCAGCGCCTCCGGCGAGCGCCGCGGCCGAAGCTCCCAATGCAAAAACGGTTTTATTCACGATATTCGATTTTCGATTGTTCTGTTATCTCTCTATTCGGTCTTCTCTTCCACCAGTCCGAATCCCATCTCGCACATCTGCGTAATGGAGTAGCCCGAAGTACCCGGCGTGATGGGCTGCAACTTGAAGCGGATATGAGTCGTCGTGTACTCCCGCTCGAAATAGTAGAACTCCCAATTGGAATTGTACAGCAGCTTGAATTCGCTGGGAGCGGTGGGTTTCCACTCGCCGGACGCATCGTCGAGGTATTCGATGTCGTAAATGTAGCTCGTGTAGTAGTAGTTGGCGACATTCCAGAGCGCGAACGTGTTGAACGTAACGGGTTCCTGCGAATACTCGAAGTCGTCGTCCTCGGGAGTATCCTCGCCGGGGCCGGTGAAGCTCAGAATGTAGAACGGGATATGGGCCCACATCGAACCGGTAGCCGGCTGCATATGGCCGAGAAGTCCGTTCATGTTGCTGGTGTTGCCGTCGAAAACGTTTTTCCAGAGCGGGTTGTCGATCGAGTTTCCGGTGAACTTCGTTCCGTTGGCCCTGACGACCGTGTCGCAGCGGGGATTGACCGGATCGTTATAGGCGTTGTAATCCCACGCCACACCGCGCAGATACCAGTTCATCTTGTCGTCGGCGGAAGCCATGCTGAACGTCAGGCCGGGAGCCGGCCGCGCGATGCTCTTATTCGGCGTCCGGGACTCGAACGAAGGCTCCGTCGAACTGTCGTAGCTGGTCCAGAAGCGTTCGTTCTCGCCCAGCTCCCGGAACTGCATCATGTAGCGGATGGCGACGGTCGAACAGGGGAAATGCCAGCGGCGGAAGAACGGCAGCAGATTGCGGTCGGCGTACTCGCAGGCGCTCATCGCAAAGAAATCGCAGGCGGCCTGCCCCTCGAGCAGCTCGTCGGGCTCATACTCGAAACCCAGCTCGCGGGCGCGCTGGGAAACGTAGGGGAAAAGCCCCCAGCCCAGATAATCGGCCAGCTGTTTGAGCATCGTCGTGCGAACGTTGTCGTTGGCGTGACCGTACATGATGCCGTTGTCGCGGTTGCTGACCGTCCGGGCGAACTCCTTGTTGAGCTTGTCCACGTTGTCCGCGAAATTGATCACCTGACCGGGCCACATGCCGAGCGTGCGCGCATAGTGGTAGTAACCGATATTCAGCGAGGGCTGCAACAGTTTGTCGCTCTCCTGCCACGGGCTTTTCACCGCCTCGCCGAAACCGAAGAAGACATTGAACCAGTTGGTCGAACCGTCGGTCTGCGCCTGCAACAGGGTCGTGTTGATCAGCTTCTTTTCGTCCACGAACGTCGTGGAGGACTCGCCGCGCAGGAACCCGATGGGATAACCGCCGTACTGCTGGACGTTGGCCGCCGGGAAAAGCGCCGTCTGCCCGGCATCCGGCAGCTGGATGTCGGAATAGACACGCATGGGAGGCTGGTTGGCGGGATCGTAGCCGCCGAAACGGTAATAGGCGTCGGCGATCTTCCCGTAGTAGTCCAGAACGCCGTCGGGATCGGTCATCGCGCTCATCTCCGAAACGCCGGCCGTAAGGATCACCTTGTCGGAAACGAGCTCCGTCCAGTTGAGGAACGCCATTGAATCGGGGTCCTCGCTGGGTGCGGCCAGCAGCGCAGCCCGTTCGAGCATGGTGTTGATCCAGTCGCCGAAGCGGGTTTCGCCCTGAACATAGTCGTCGGAGGGAACCGCGTTGCCGACCGTAACGGTTATATCCCCGGCCGGAACCTTGTCGGCCGGATAGCAGAAATAGAGGAAACCGCCGAAATAACTCGAAACGACATTCGTTCCGGAATGGAGCGATCCCCGCGTGACGACATTCCCGTAACGCTGGCGAAGCTGTCCGGAGAGCAGCTGATGGCCGATGCCGATCTGGTATTGCAGGTCGTCGGTCCCCTCGGGAACCACGATTTCGACCTGATCGCCCGAAGCGACGTAGAGGCCCGTGCGCTGAAGCACGGCCGAATCGGGGGCGAAGGCGAGCGGTTCGTAACCGCCCTTCACCGGAACCTGCACACCGAACACACGCTCGATGCCCGAGGAGACGATACCCGGGAATTTGTCGGCCCAGTCCCAGTAGGGATTGCCCGAGGAACCGCCCTGGTCGGAACCGCCCATGTCGATCAGCGGGGCCTCCTCGGTCAGGTCTTTCGAACACGAAAAAGCTCCTGCGCCGATGACTGCCGCCAGCAATATAATCAATGACTTTTTCATAGCTTTATCTTCGTAATGATTCCAATTCTCTTATTTGTCCAACTTCAAGTCGTAGTCGATAAACCAGTTGGCGGGGTCTTTCAGTTTCGCATAATAAGCGGGGCGTTCTGCAACCGGGAACTTGCGCATAATCATTCGGGCAAGCATCGACGGATTGTTGCTGTTACGGGCCATGCGCATTATGGTAAACCAGCGTTTTCCTTCGCCGGCCAGTTCGCGGCCCGTCTCCTCAATGATCAGGCTGTCGAGCACCTGGCGCCTGCGCCCGGCGTACTCCGGACTTCCGGGATCGAGCGCCCCCATGAACCGTTCGTCGGTGGAACGCACGGCCGGGAGGCTGAGCCTTCCGCGGACACCGCGCCCCGCCTTCAGTTTCTCATAAGCGTAGATCGGCGCGTCGAACGGCGGATTGTAACGGTTGCCCGAAACCCAGTAAGGCTGGAAACCGTCGTTGAGAATGGCATCGGCGGCATCGTAGTTGCCCATCGCGGAGAGCGCCTCGGCGATCATCAGATGGATTTCCGCCGCCCGGTATAGGTAGATCGGAGCGTCCTGGCTCTGGATGGAGCGGATATAGTTGTATTTGTTGAACACGCTCTCCCCCATGCTCGTCGTAAAGGTGACCGGATCAGTGCGCGGATCTTTGGCTACCTGGGACCCCGTCATCTGATAATCGGCACGGAGCGAAAAACGGGATGTCAGCACCGCAGTCGGCTTCATGTAGTACTCGCAGACGGTTTCGCTCGAAAAGAGCGAATAGAGCGGATTGATCTGGCGCTGCGAATAATCGTAGAGCACCATCGTGAGGCCCTCGTTGGTCTGGGGGTTGGCCGGCGTATCGGAGAAGAGCGAGCCCCACTGTTTCGTCTTGCCGAACTGCTCCGAAAGGGTGAATTTGTTGTTGTCCCCGGCAGGCGTCAGAGCCTGTCCCGTGATCAGGTTGATGCCCCTTTTGGCCGCGGATTCGTAATCCTTGTTCCAGAGATAGAGCTCGCACAGCAGGGCGTCGGGCGAAATGGCGATGCTGTTCCAGATACCCGTCGTGCCGAACATCGTGTTGATGTCCACGCGGCGGAGTCCGTTGATGTTGTCCACGCCGGTGTTCATGAAATGAATCAGCTCGGGAATCAGCTCGTCGAACGTCAGCACGGGAAGTTTGCTCAGATCCGTCTCGCCGGTCATCGCATAGTCGTAATAGACGGCCTTGCCGTAGAGTTTGCCGATATTGAGATAAGCCCAGGTGCGCAGCGCGACCGCCCCGGCGATCATCTGCCGGTAGGTAGTGGTCGGAATAACGCCCGGATAGCTCTTGTTATATTCGATGGTATTGCGCATGAAGTCGTTGCAGTTCATCACGATGCGGTACAACGGCGCAGGATCGGCCACCGAATTGTCCGGCTGAACGTCGTAGCGGAACACCTCCCAGTAGCTGTCGGGCGCCTGATCCGTAGGGGTCAACAGATCGCCCCACAGTTCGCTCGTCACCACGAGTTTGGGCGCCACGTCCTGCAAGGTCCCGTACAGACCCATGAAGGAGGCGTAGATATTCGAACGTTCGGTATAGTTATCGTCCGCGTCGAGCATGTTGTCCGGCGTCTGCTCGAAAAAATCCGAACACGACGCCAGCGAAGCGGCGCACAGGACAAGCGTTATCTTTTTGAAAAGTTTCATAACTCGTATCGTTTTCACCGTTAAAAATTCAGGATAAGACCGATTTTCACATATTTCGGCACGGGGACCTTCGCAACGTCCATACCTGCCATAGCCATGTCATAGGAGTAGGCGAATTCAGGGTCGGAGCCCGTGTAATCCGTGAAGCAAAGGAGGTTTTCACCCGTGATGAAGACCTTGAACCCGGTCATGAAGAGCAGTTTCTTCCGGGTCTCCCACGAAATCGTCAGCTCCTTGAGTTTCAGATAGGAACCGTCCTCGATCCAGCGCGAAGAGAAGCGGTTGTTGCCGGCCGGATCGCCGTAGACGACGCGCGGAATGTCGGTCTGCTGCCCCTCGGCCATCCAGCGGCGACCCATGCTGGCCGCCTGGTTGGTAAAGCCCTTGCCCAGTTCGTTGTAACGGCGGGTTCCGTTGTAGACCTTGCCGCCGCAGCTGTACGAGAAATTGGCGAACAGCGAGAAACCCTTCCAGCTCATCCGGGTATGGAAGCCGCCGAAGAAATTGGGGTCGGCGCAGCCGAGAATCTCCCGGTCGCTGTCCGTAATGAGCTTGTCGCCGTCGAGGCTGCGGAAACGCACGTCGCCGCCGGTGTAGGGATAGCCGCTCAGGGTCGTCAAGCCCTCGGCTGCGGCCTGCTCCGAGGTGGCGTAAACGCCGTCGGCGCGGTGTCCGTAATAGGAGAAGGGAGCTTCGCCGACCTTGTTGATGAGCGTCACGCCGTCGCCGAGGTCGATGGTCTGCTGATCCTGACCGCCGAGGCTCATGATACGGGTCTTGTAATAGGCGATGTTGCCGCCGACGCGCCAGCGGAATTTGCCTCCGGTCAGCAGGACGCTGGCGCTGAGCTCCACGCCGCGCGACCGCATCGAACCGCTGTTCTTGTAGATGACGCCGGAACCGTAAACGGGCGAAGCCTTGGTATCGACGATCATGTTGCGGGTATATTCCTGGAAAATGTCGGCGCTCACCGAGAACTTGTCGCCCAGCAGCGAGAAGTCCACGCCCAAGTCGATGTTGGTCACGCGCTCGGGACCGATCTTCTGGTTGGGAACCCCGGCGCGGACCAGGCCGCTCACGTCGCGCAGCAGTTGCAGCATGTAGTAATAGCTGCCGTAGGCGCTGCTGTAACGGCTGTTGGGGTTGACGCTGTATTCGCCGCGCACCATCAGGTTGGAAACGCTCCGGCTGTCGCGCAGAAACGGCGCGTTGCTGATCTTCCAGCCCGCCTTGACACCGGGGAAGAGATACCAGCGGTCGCTGTATTTGCCGTAGGTCGAGGAGGCGTCCACGACCCCGATAGCCGAAAGGTAGAGCTGGTTCCGGAAATTATAATCGGCTTTCAGATAGACGTTCATCCAGTTCAGGAGCTCGGCGTAACCGCCCGAAGAGCGGCCCACGGAGGAGACGTTGGAGAGCGTGCGGTAACGGTCGGTCGTGGTGTTGATGCCCGATCCGCTGCTGGCCTGCGTGCGCGACGAGATCATCTGCCACCCCGCTCTCAGGTCGAGGTTGTGACTGCCGGTCGAGAAATTGTAGGTCACGCCGACCTTGCCGAAATAGTCCCTCGATTCGGACGAGCCGCTGCGGACCGTATTGAGCGCGAGACCGCCCATCAGCGGGGCGATGGTCCCCGAGCTCAGACCGCCGATGAAAATGTCGTCCTTGACATAACGGTAGTAAATACCGAACGTCATGTCGGCTTTCAGGTTCTTCAGGATATTGTAGTTCAGACCCGTGTTGACGAGGAAATCATAGATCTTGTTCTTGCCCTCGATGCCCGTCAGCATGGCCACGGGGTTGGAGACGTTCATCACGGGGTCGATCCGCGCATATTCGGTCAGGATGGCCCCGCGGTCGTCAACCTCGTAGATTCCGGTCAGCGGGGAGTGGGAATAGGCCGCCAGCAGCGGGTTGGTCTCGGGCGAAAGGCCCTGCTCCTGGAGCTTCATCTCCAGGAAATCGAAGGAGATCGAAGCGAAAGCGCTGAGTTTCTCGCTGAAATTGATATTGGTATTGCCGTTGGTGTAGAACTTGTCCCGCGTGGTTCCATCGACCACGCCGTTGCCCTTCTGGTAACCGGCAGTAACCAAATACTGAACCACAGCGTCGCCGCCGCGCACTTTGAGCATGTTGTCCGATACGAACGCGGGCGAATAGATCTCTTTCTGCCAGTCGGTGTCGAAACCGTAGCGCACCTTCTGTCCGGCGGTCATGTCGCCGCTCAGGAATGGGAACGCCTTGCCGATCTCCCCGGAATCCGCATAGTAGCTGCCGGCGATATCGGCGATGTAACGGCTGAAGTCGAGTCCCGAAAGCAGGGGTAGCGTCTTGTTAATGAACCCCACGCCCTCGACGCTCTGCAATTCGACCAGCGTCCGGCTGACCTTACCGCGCTCGGTCTTGATCATCAGCACGCCGTTGCTGCCGAGCGAGCCGTACGGCATTGCGTCGGCGCCCTTCAGGAAGGTAATCTGCTCGACGTTGCCCAGGCTGACCGGTTCGAGCAGGTCGCCCGAAAAACCGTTGATGATATTCGACGAATTCTGGTCCGACAGGAAAGGAACCCCGTCAACGACCAGCAGCGGCGTATTCTGGCCCAGCAGCGTGCGGTTGCCGCGCAGGTTGAAGAAGGAGCCCTCCCCCACCATGCCGCTCTTGTTGCTCACGCGAAGACCCGCGAAGCGGCCCGTGAGAGCGTCGCTCGCCGTAAAATAACCGCGGTTGATGTCCTTGATGCCCACCGCTCCGGCCGAACCGATGCGGTCGGACATCGGGACTTCGCCGTCGGGCGAGGAGTAATGGTCGGTCGCCAGCGTGTTGGCCGACTGTTGGAGGTAGATCACCACGCTGTCCCGGCCGAGCAGGTTGACGCGGGCCGAAAAATAGCCCTCTTTCACCACGTTGAGAGTCGCCCGGTCGGAGAAGACCTTGGCCCGGAAAACACCTTTCGGACCGCTGACGACCGAACGCGCCAGTTCGTCGGAGCTGACCTGCGCCGCGCCGAGCGGCTTCCGGGTGTCGGCATCCAGCACGAGACCCACGATCTGACGGGCCGTCTCCCGATCCCGGTATTGCTGCGCCGCTGCTCGTCCCCCGGCAAAGAGTACGGACAGTAGCAAAATGTATTTGATGGAGTTACGCATTTTTCACTCTTTTTTGGGGTTAATAATTATCGGTCGGGGTGAGAACGATCCGTCCCACGCAGATCCGGCGCTTCTCGCCCGCGGTGAACTTGCCGGGAATGACAATCCGCAGTTCGAGCGGCTGGTATGTGCCGGTGACCTCGTATTCGGCGGAAAGCAGCCCGATCACATCGTTCCCGGTGGCCAGACCGTTGTCGAACGCATTGGCGACGATTCCTTCGGCACGTCCGATCAAGGTCATGTCGTTTTCGCCGTGGACCTGGTAAATGTCCAGAATGTCGGTCTGGTTGGCATTGTTGAACTTGTAGCTGACCAGATGGCACTGAATCTTGTACTTGCCCGGCATGACGCTGAGCGGGATATTCGTCAGCGATTCTTGATCGTAGGTGCAGCTCTTGAACTGGTAGTAGTTGTCCTGGAAATTGGTCGTGTATTGGAGGAAAACCGCCAATTTGTCGGGAACCAACCGGCTGTTCGCATTGTTGATCGTGCTTTTGTAGGAGTCGTAGGTTCCGGGATTCTTGGTGATGGAGCCTCCGCCGTCGATGATCTCCTTGCGCAAGAAGTAGGGATTGAACCAGAAGCTCTCGAAATAGACGCTGCGCGGAACGTAGCACCGGCTCATGGGATAGACGCGGCCGTTGCTCATCTCAACGGGATCGAGCACCGTCTGGTAATCGGTGCGGACATCCTTCCCGAGCACCGATCTCAAGGAACTGTTCGGCTGGAAATCGACCACCCCGCTGTGGAGCGACGCCTGCATCATCCAGTTCACCCACTTGACGGTGTCCTCCTTCGTCACTTCACGCTCGACGCTTTCCAGATACTCCGTCTTCTCCCGGAACATCGCCTCGAAAGCCGCATTGTCCGGTGCGAGAATCGTATAGCGCACGCTTTCGTCGTTCAGGTCGAGATCGTTCAGCAGGTCGTTCTTCACGATCCACACCGAATCGTAAATGATCCGGCCGTTCTCGTCAACGCCTGTGATCGGGCTGTTCTCCTTGTCGAAAACCCGCAGGTTATGCGCGAAAAGCGTGTCGCGGAAGCGCGAATAGTCGTCGCCGACCTCTTCGAGCCACTGGTAAAGGTTCTTCCGGGGCGTAAGCCAGTTGGCAGCCCGGTGGACGACCCCGTTTTCGAAGACCCGGTCGAGCTCCGAAAGCGCGACGCCATCGACGGTGTACCCCTCCGAGCCTTTTCCCACGGTGAGATATTTGCCCGCCAGAGTCCCCACGGTCGAAAGGCGGTCGAGATTACGGCTGAAAACCGTCGTGATCGAAATATGGTTGCGCACCAGGCGAATTTTCTCCGACGGGCTCATCGAAGCGACCCCGGCTGGCATCGGGTTGACCGGAGCCCAGACCGTCACGAGGTCCGTGCCCGACAGAGTTTCCGTCATGCCGGTCTCGGCGACGAGGTTCACGAAGTCGGAATAGTCGGGCGTCTTCTCCAGATATTCGAGGACGCTCCCCTCCCTGGTAGCCGTTTCGCCGCCCGTATAGTAGTCGTCCACGGCGTCGATGCAGGCCGAAGCGGTCAGGAACGCCAGGCAGCACAACGCTTTTACAATCTTATTTTCAGAAATATACATAAGTTTCATTTTTTGATTCTGCCACAAATGAGGTTATTCCACGGGAACGAACACGATGCGGTCGAATCCGCAGGTCCCGCCGACGGAACCGACCGTAAACCGCACCGTATGGGCCTCCTCGCTGGTCAGCGTACGATTGCCCCACGATCCCACTTTGTCGCCGTTGACGAAGTTGCGGTCGCTGCCCATCGACACGTCGTCCCACAGGATGTTGCATTTGCCGCCGTAGTCGGCATCGTTCGACTTCTCGATCGTGAAGGTGTAGGTTCCGGCAGGAAGCACGGGAATGTCCACTTCGAGCCAGCCGATGTCGCCCATGTCCCAGTAGAGAGCGTCGTTGTTGAGATAGCGGCCGTTATCCACGTAGGCGCTGTAATACCACACCTGCGCACTGGTCGAGGGAATCGACTCCCAACGGATGCCGGGAATCGAGAGGTCGTTTTGAATCAGGTCGAATTTCTGCACTTCGCTGCCCTCGCTCTTCTCGGCGCGGTAGAAGGGAATCGCCTGGAATTCGACCTTGTCGGTCGGCTCCCACACCACGACGTAATGGGCCATGGTTTCCGGGAGCAGCCCCAGATTGTCGATTTCATGGACATAACCGTTCTTGGCCGGAATGTCGCGCCGTCCATCGACGATGCGGAAACTCTCCTCGCCGGCCTGGGGGTTGAAGTCGATGGCGCTGCCCGTGTCGAGCACCGAAATGCCCTTGATCTCGGAACAGGAGTAGATCGTCATGGACTTATAGCCCGAGGGGAAGGTGGTCAGCTCGGCATATCCGTTCAGTTTATCCATCAGGTGATAACGCACATACTGATAGAAATCCGACTCGGGATCGGCGGGATCGCCGCCGCCGAAATAGGCTATCAGATCGTCCAGGCTGTTGATGCCCCGGTGGCGGAACACCTCGTCGGAAACGACCAGCACGGTCTTGTTCTCCCGGATGGTGGTCTCGTTGATCGTCCGGTAGGTGTTGTCGAGCCATTCATCGAACCCGCTGGCCCGGAGCGCCCCGGTGAAGATCGAATAATCGGAATTTCCGGAGATAATCCCCCAGACGCTCACGGTCAGAGGCTCCAGCAATTTGTCCAGCGTGTGTATCACGCCGTTGGTAGTCTCGATGTCCTTGCGGACGAGGAAAGAGGGCTCCTTGCCCTCGCCGTTGTCGATATAACGCTGCTGCGTCACGACATCGACCCCGGCCGTCAGGTAATCGCCGGTAAGGGTCGGCAGCGAAAGTTTCAGCATCAGGTTCGCGCTGGCCATCTTCGCACCGTTGATGATGTGGTAGCGCAGCAGGAAATCGACCTCGTCGTCCGGCATCTCGGCGATCGACTCGTAATCGGTCTTCTCCCGCAGATAGGTCCGCACGGCGTCGTTGTCGGCGACGAAGCAGGTAAACCGGCTGGCACCGAGGTTCATGGCGTTGTAGAGATCGACTTTGCGGAGCATCTCGACCCACATCGAAAATTCGGGCTGGCCGGAAAGCCATTCGCCGACAGGTTTCTCGTCGTAAGCACGGAACACCTGATCCTTGAACGGGTCGTTGCAGCTGCCCAGCAGCAGCGAACCCGCTATGATTGCTATGATTTTACGCATAAGGTCCTTTTGTTTGGTCGGTTAGGTTAGAGGTAATAAGGGTTTTGCACGAGCACCCCACCGCTGGCGACCATGTCGCTCTCGTTGATCGGCAGGAAATAGCCGTAGGTATTCTGCAATTTGGCTTCGTAGAGCGGACGGTCCTTGGCGGCCACGTTTTGAAGCAGCAGTTTGACCAGCTTGCTCTTGTATTTTCCGTCGTCGCGGATGGCCACCCGCACCAGGTCGAACCAGCGCTTGCCCTCAAAACAGAGCTCCCGCAGGCGCTCGTCCAGCACCAGGTCGATCATTTCGGACTGACTGGAGGGCATATCCGGGTGCATCGTGTATCCGGCACGCTCCCGGATCTGCCGGACAATCGCATAGGCTGCGGCCATGTCGCCCTCGCCCTCGCGCATGACCAGCGCCTCGGCGCGCATCAGAAGCACGTCAGCCAGACGGTAGAAAATCCAGTTGGCGTCGCGGCGTCCGGATTCCCGCAGGTTACTGACGCCGCGCGCCGTTCCGGCATATTTCCAGATTTTGCCGCTGGACTCGATATAACTGCCCCCGTCTCCGCGCTGATCGGATTCATCGGGAAACTCGTTGAACTTGGCGACGGCGGCGTCCGAAACGGCATAGTTGTTCGCATTGGCGCTCTCATTGTAAAACCACGCGAAAAGCGAATTGGTTTGGAGCTGCATGCCGTCCCACTGCAATTCGATGATGCTTTCGGAGGAGTTTCCCGGGTAATAGAGACCGTACCAGTCGTCCGTGGAGAGCAACGTATAAAGGCCCGATTTCTCGATATTTTCACACATGCCGATCGCCTCGTCGTACTCCCCGAGCCAAAGGTAGATGTCGGCGGCGAGGGCATAGAGCGCCCACACCGTAGCCCGTCCCTTGTTCTCCCACGAACCGGGATCGTAAGCCACCGGGATCAGCTGCGCACATGCGCGAAGGTCTGCGACGACGGTTCTCAGAATATCCATGCCGTCGCTCTTCGGAATCCGGAACTCCTGCCGGTCGTTCAGATAGGGTTCGGTGATATAGGGCACGTCCCGGAAGGTGCGGACCAGGTAGAAATAGCAGAGCGCCCGCACCCACTTCGCCTCGGCGATATACGCTTCGCAAGCCCTGTCGGTAAACGTCTTGTCGCGCGGCAGCACGTCGGCCGCATACCGGATGACCGCATTGCAGCGGCCGATGGCGTTGTAGAACGGCTGCCATTTGCAGATCGGGTTGTCGGACTTTATATCGAGCCCCTTGACTGCCAGCATATTCTCGTTGGAGGTAAGGCCGGGCCCCAGCTCCACCACGTCCCCGCGCAGCTCGCCCCAGCGAACCAGATATTCGAGGCTGCTGCGGAGCTGCTGGTAAGCGCCCATCATAACGGCATCGACCTCCTCCTTGTTGTTCCAGAACTCGTCGATCGGCTGTTCGTTCTCGGGTCGTACATCGAGCCAGTCGTTGCATCCCGAGGCCCCGGAAACC
Source organism: Alistipes intestinihominis (assembly GCF_040095975.1). Taxonomy (NCBI): domain Bacteria; kingdom Pseudomonadati; phylum Bacteroidota; class Bacteroidia; order Bacteroidales; family Rikenellaceae; genus Alistipes; species Alistipes intestinihominis. The sequence goes on along the minus strand of NZ_JBBMFL010000010.1, from coordinate 88,472 downwards.
GTCAGAAGCAGCAGGAGTGTTTTCAGAAGATTAAAAAAGTATCTCTTATTCATAACTCGCACAATTTAGAAGCTAAACGAAATGTTGAACGCGATTTTTCGGGCAGGCGGCGTACGGCTGGTGTCTATCGCCAGACCGTAGGCACCCGCTCCGACGCCCACCTCGGGGTCCTGTCCCGAATAGTCCGTCAGGGTGAACAGGTTGTAGGCCGTGGCGGAAAGCACCATATTCATCAGCCCCAGTTTCCGGCAAAAATTCTGGGGAACGCGATAAGTCAGCGTAATGTCCTTGACCTTCAGGAACGACCCGTCCTCGACGTATTTGCTGGAACCCATCGAGTTGTAGTTCACGCCCCACAAGGCACGGGGCACGTCGGTCTGGTCGCCTTCGTAGCGCCAGCGGTGAAGCACGGCCTTCGACTGGTTGTTACCGGTGTTCATATTTTCAAGGTCGTGACGCACCATATTGACAATGCTGTGTCCGAGACGGAAATGCAGCGAGGTGCGCAACTGCCAGCCCTTGTACTTCAGCACGAGACTTCCGCCTCCGGTGAGCGTCGGGAACGAAGAACCGAGGTATACGATGTCCTGCTCGTCGATCACGCCGTCGTGGTTCAGATCCCGGTACTTGGCGTCTCCGGGGCGCATGCGGGTGGTGCCGCCCACGCGGATGGGAACCGTATTGCCGTTGACATCGCGGATAAGCTCGCCCTGGGCGTCGCGGGCCAACGTCTCGTCGTAATTCTGATAAACGCCGTCGAAAATATAACCGTAGATGGAGCCGATCGGGTTGCCCTCCATGATCTTCCGGGGGTAATTGCCGTTTCCGATCGTGTATTTCTCGGCGATCATGCTTTCGGGCAGCGAGGTGATCTCGTTGACATTGCGCGAGAGGTTGATATTGGAGAGTCCCAGCCGGAAAGCGCCTATTTTCACGATGTCGTTCAGGCTCACCGAGAACTCCCAGCCGCGGTTGCGGATGTCACCGCCGTTATACCGGCGCACGGAGCTGTAACCGGTCGTCGATTGGATGCTCATGTTCTCCATGATCAGGTCCGAGGTTTTCTTGTCGTAGTAGTCGAAACTGAACCGGATCATATTCCGCTTGAAGGCACCCTCCAAACCCAGGTTGTACGAGGAGACGATCTCGGGCCTGAGGTTGTCGAGCTGCATCTGGTTGGGCTTGATCGAAGGACGGTCCATATAGGCGTCCTCGTATGCGAACGTACCCGTAACGAAACTTGCGGCCGGAACGCGCTCGCTCTGTCCCCAGCTGGCTTTCAGGCGCAGTTCGTCGATCCATTTCGCCTCCTTCATGAATTTTTCGTTGTTGATTCGCCAAACGGCGGAGAGCGAAGGACGGATGGCCGACCAGCGGTTGTTGCGGCCGGTGTTGGAATTGGCGTTCAGACGGCCGGCGATGTTCAGGGCATAGCGTTCGTCGTACACGTAGTTCAGACTGCCCGCGAATCCGAGCGTACGCCGCTTGGCCCAGGCTGAATTCATCTTGATGATCTTACCTTCGGACGAAGGCGAGCTGACCGCTTCGGCGCCGCTGCCGGTGGTCGTGATGCTGTAACTGTTGTTGTTGGTGGCTTCGATCTGCTCCTGAAGCGTCGCCTGAATGCTGTGCCGGTTGATGTTCACTCCGTAGTTGATATTGACATCGGCATAGGTTACGGCCTTGTTGGACTGCGCTTCGAGACCCTGGTTGTAATTCTGATTGGACCACTTCACGTTCATCACCGACGAGGGCAGGAAACCGTTGGTACGGACGGCCGTGAGACGGTAAGAGATATTGGCCTTGATGTTCAGACCCTGAACCGGCGCATAGTCGATGCCGAAATTGGCACCCACGGTGCGCGCCTTGGTCCGCTGGGTCGATTCGAGCACGTGGGCGAGCGGATTGGGGAACGTCTTCTGGATGGAGCCTTCGGGCGTGCTGAAATACTCGCTGGTCGGATTTCCATACTGGTCCAGCACCCAGGGGCTCACGTTGGGCATCTTGATCATGGCCGTGTTGCGCACCGGCTTTTTCAGCTGATCGTTGATGGCATAGACCGAATTGGCCTCGTTCGTCGCATTCTCCGTCGCGCCGATGGCCAGGTCCTTGGACGTGGAGCCATAAGGCTGGTTGCGCGTCGATTCGGTGTAGTCGAATTTGGAGGAGACGCGGAACTTCCGCGAGAACTTGATCGTCAGGTTCAAGCGCGAGGTGATGCGCGCGAAGTCGGTCGCCTTGGTCGTACCGTCCTGATCGAGGTAGTTCAGCGAAAAGCGGTAATTGGCCACCTCGCCGCCGCCGTCCATCGCAAAGTCGGTCGTGGAGGTAAACGCATTCCGGGAAATGAGATCCAGCCAGTCGGTATTGCAGTTGAACTCGTTGAAATATTCGTAGGAACGGTCGTAGAGGATGTCCTTCTGGTTGGTCAGCGTCCTCACGCGCTGCTGGTCGTAGTCGCCGTCCTTGATCCAGTTCCACATGGCGTCCTGCATCAGCGTCACGTACTCCGGACCGTTGAGCAGCGGAATCGGCTTGGGATCGAACGCAAAGTCGAATTTCTGATTGAAGGAGAAGACGGGCTTATGCACGCCGCCCTGCTTGGTGGTGATCAGCAGCACGCCGTTGGCCGCACGGGGGCCCCAGAGCGCGGTGGCCGCCGCATCTTTGAGGATCTCGATCGACTGGATGTCGTTCGGCGAGATATTGAGCAGGGAGCCGAAATCCTCCACGTTGGCATCGCCGAAGTTGAAATCCTCGTCGATGTCGTTGTCCTGCGGAATGCCGTCGATCACGATCAGAGGTTCGTTGCTGGAGTTCAGCGACGCCGAACCGCGGATGCGGATCGTGGAGACCGTACCGGGATCGCCCGATGCCGCCACGATGTCGAGATTGGCCATTCGGCCCTGAATCATCTGGTCGATGGAGGTTACGCTCATATCCTCGAACTGCGTCACGTCGAGAAATTCGGTAGCCGTACCGAGGTTCTCGCGCTTGACGCCCTGGTCGTTCTTACGCACGATCTTGCCCTCGACGACGATGGACTGGATCGACTTGGCATCCTCTTTCAGACGCACGTCGTAGACCCGCTGCCCGGTATAGGGGACCTTCTGGGTGATATAGCCCACGAAACCCGTAACGATGGTCAGCTCCTTCGCGTCGGCGGGCACGCTCAGAATGTATTCGCCCTGAATACCCGTTACGGCTCCGACGATAATTCGCTGATCCTTGTTCTGCAAGTAGACCGTGGCGCCCGGCAGCACGCCCTGGCTGTCCGACACGACACCGCGCATCGTATAGCTCTCCTTCTTCTGGCTTTTGGCGCTTTTGGAGGATTGCTGCGCCTGTGCCGGAGAGAAATACGGCAGCAGGCACATGGCGGCCATTATTAGTAGAAGTGAAAAGTTTTTCATCATCCGCTGGTATGTAGTTTTGATTTTGGTTCTGACTTAGTTTCCGTACATCGTGCGATAATCGAAGCAGGTGGTGATGGAATAGGTCGCACAGTTGGTGCGCAGATTGATCACCCCGGGTTCCGTCGTGATGGAGTTGCCGGCCATGTCGGTAATCGTCAGCGACTCGGGATTCTCGGGATTCCACGCGATAGCCATCGTCTTGGCATCGACCTCGTTCTGGTACTCCGACAGCGTGACGTAGGTTCCCGAATAGGGCTCCTCCGTCGCTCCCTCGGGACCGAGACCCGGCAGCAGGTAATAGTTGAGCTTGTTCTTCTTCAGCGGCACGAAATAGTACTGGAGATATTTCCGCAGCTCCGTCACGTCGCCATCAACCACCTCGGGGATCATTCCCGCCGCTTTGGCGGCGATAACCGCCTCGTTGGTCGGGAAGAAGACCAGTCCGTCGGCGATCGGGGTGACCAGACCGCCGCTGTTGTTGCCCAGGCCCGCCGTGATCATCAGGGCCTTGAACTGCTCGTATTCCGGCAGCATACCGGTCTCGGAGTAGGCTCCGACGCGGGCGGGAATCACCCGGTCGATCTGGTAGACCGTTCCGTTTTCGGTATCGAACGTCGCCTTGACGACCAGCTCCCGGCCCGAATAGTCGTAAAGCGCCTTATCCTTTATATAAAAATAGGTCTTCTCGTCCTTGGCGATGAAATAACGCAGGTCGTCGGTTTCCGCCAGCTCGGGAAGAGTTCCGTAGACGAACTGGGACATCACCAGATTCGACACCTGGTTGGCGTTCATCGCACCGGACCTGCTGCGGAACGCATAGTCGCCGTTCGTCCCGGTTCCCTCGCTCGACGAATAACCGGCCGTGGCCAGGTCCTGATCGTTCTGGATGAAGAGCGTGAAGCGGTTGTTGGGATCGACCGTCTGATTGTACATGTTCTTCGTGTTGAAAGCCCGCGCGTAGAACGAAAACTGAGGATAACGGAACAGCGGGGCCGTCAGATAGGTGAAGACAGCCGGTTCGAACACTTTGTTCATCCCGTAAATGACGCCGTTCGAGCAGTAGGTCACGCTGCGCAGCTCCGACGACGAAACGCGGAACTGCTCGCCGTTCACGCCGGCCACCGGACGCCGGTCGAGCTCCGAAGGCAGGATCAGGTCCTGGCTCCCGTAGACATGGGCCCGCAGGAAATGGTATATGGCGTTTTTGGGAATCAGGCTCAGGAAATCGTCCGAGGTCTGCGTGCCGTACTCGCTGAAATACTCCTTCATATACTCTTCCAGCACCTCGTCGTCCGGCAGGAAACAGTTGACCGAATAACGCAGCGGACGGTCGAAGACCACGCCGCTCTCGTCGTGATAGGTCCATTCGCTGGCGATTTCCGGAATCTCGGCCGTACGGCTGGGCTCTTTCCAGTGGTAGAAATAGAAAAGCGAGTCGCCCGACGACGCAGCGTAGTTCTTCGACACGGACGCGTCGTACTTGTAAAGGCTGATCCGGTCGAAAAGACTCTTGCAGAGCGAATAATCGGCTCCGGTCCCCGAATTGTCCGACAGCTCCTTATATATGGTGCGCGAAGGCTCCATCACCTTATCGACGATGTAGAGATAACCGTTGTCGGTAGGGATGCCGCTTTCGATCACGGCGGCGTTGCCCGCATAAAGGCGGTCGTCCGACCCCTGCCAGTTCACGTCGGGAAAGAATTTGCGGTAGTCGCCCTCCGCATCGGAAATCCCCCGCTTGGCGAACATCCGGGTCGAGAAGACGGGCATGTACTTCTCCCGGGAGAAGAGCTTCACCTTCCGCCGGGTCACCGGGTCGGTATAATCCTCGATGGCGGCACGCCCGTACGTCTTGTACTTGTAACAGGAGCCGTCGCCCGCATCCGTCCCGTCCTCCGAAGAGGTCATCGAGAAAGAGAGGAAATCCTCCGTCGTGTAGGCGAACTGGATCATGTGGCAGCCTACGAGCAGCGTGAGCTCCTCAACGGGAACCTGATCTACGTCCGACGTTCCGTACCTGCCTTCGAGATAACTGTCGAAAGCATCGTCGTCGGGTGCAAAAACCGTCACGAGTCCGCCGCCGTCCACAAGCCTGCGGTAACCGCTGCGGTCGAGCGCCTTAATGAAGCTGGTGAAATTGCCTCTGCTTTCGAGAATCCGGCAAGTCGTTCCGAGCGAATATCTCCCGCCGTCCTTCTCATCCGTCGATTCACAGGCGGCGAGGAAGAGCACTGCCGCCGAAAGCATCAGCGACCATAGTCGAAATACCTTCATACAAATTGGTTTTAGGTTTAGTAAGTTTTACTCGATAACAAAGAAAGGCTGTTTCCGAGAAAACAGCCTTGAACTCTTATCCAAAAAACGTCATTTTTTGGTCAAATCAGGCGAAAGCGGCCTTGCAGCCCGTTCTGGGCTATTTCGCATCATTCATAAACAAGGCCGTCTGCTTCCACTCGCCGCGCGTTTCGTTCGTCTGAGCGGGGCCCGGAGTCGAACGTCCGCGCTCGATATGCTCCCTCATCCGGGCGGTCAGGCGCCGCACGACATCGGGATGTTCGCCGATCACGTTCCGCGTCTCTCCGGGATCGCTCTCCAAATCGTAGAGCTGCATGGCGGGAAGCGTGGCCATATACTCCCTGTCCTTGGGCAGGGTCGGGAAACTCCAACCGCCGGAACCGGCCGTAAAGAGAATCTTCCAGCGGCCCTCGCGCAACGAGAAGCAACCGGTGTTCGAATGGTGCACGGCATCGGGACGCACGTTCCGGCCCTCGCCCGTCAGCACGCCCCAGAGGCTGTAACTGTCCTCGCCTTCGCCGGGCGTGAGCCGGTAACCCGTCATCTCGGCGAACGTGGCGTAGAAGTCCGTGAGCGAAACGAGCCCCTGCTCGACGCGCCCGCCGTTCTTTCCGCCCCGCGACACGATGAGCGGCACGCGGTGTCCGCCGTCGAAAAGGTCGGACTTATACCCCCGGTAAATATAGCTGGGATAATGTCCGTCGGCCTCCATCTGTCTCACCCCCGCCCCGTGGAAACAGCCGTTGTCGGCGGCGAAGACGATGACGGTGTTCTCGTAAAGCCCCTGCTCTTTGAGCCGGGCGACCACCTGCGCCACCACGTCATCGACCATCATCACGAAATCGCCGTAGGGCGAAAGTCCCGACTTGCCGCGGAACTCCTCGGAAGGCAGGATCGGCGTATGCGGGGCCGTCAGCGGCATATAGAGGAAAAAGGGCCTGTCCTTGCGCTGCCGGGCGATGTATTCGAGCGATTTGCGCGTAATCCGTTGCAGACACTCCCCATGTTCGAAGTCGGCGCCCTGCGGACCGCTGCGCTGCAACAGGAGCCCTTTGCTGTCAGCGGCGGTCCGGTCCGGCAGCGCCGTCACCCGGTCGTTCTCTATATATACATAAGGTGGCATGTCCAGCGACGCCGGGATGCCGAAGAAATAGTCGAACCCCCGGGTCACGGGACCGCCGTCGATCGGACCGGAGAAATCCACCTCGCCGTCGCGCATCGCCCAGTTCCACCCCAGATGCCACTTGCCGATGCAGGCCGTCGAATAGCCCTGCTCCGAGAGGAAAGTGGCGATGGTGCGGCGGTCGGGGGCGATCAGCGGCGGGGAGTAGCTGTTGGTAACGCCGCTCTTGAGCGTCGTGCGGAAAGCGTAGCGCCCCGTCAGAATGCCGTAGCGCGAAGGCGTGCTGACCGAAGAGCCCGAATGGGCGTCGGTGAAGGTCACCCCTTCCCGGCAGAGCGCGTCGATGGCAGGAGTTCGAATCCGCGATTTTTCATTCAGGGCCGACACGTCGCCGTAGCCCATGTCGTCGGCCAGGATAAAGACGACGTTGGGCTGCGCGGCACAGGCCAGCGAAGAGGTCAGGGCGGCAGCCGAAACGAACGCTGCACGCTTGTCGAATTTCATCATATACGTCGGAATTAGGTTCGTAATTTCAGGAAAGGTAAAGGAAAAAATCGGCCCGGTCAACGCCCCGCCGCACCCGAACGGGGGTTTGGTCATTTTTTGGCCATATTTGGACAAAATAGAGCCCCCGGTCTGTCCCGATCCGCCTAATTTTGTGTCATCCGCTCCGGCGACCGACTAAAATTTCAATCTAAAATCAAATATCCGATGAATCCTGTTAAAATCCCGCTGGGTGCGACCGCGCTGCTGCCACTGGCAGTATCGACCGCAACGGGCCAGGAGACGGGAGCTTCCTCCAAACCCAATTTCGTCTTCATCATGACGGACCAGCAGCGCGCCGACCTCTGCGGCCGGGAGGGCTATCCGCTGGATGTCACCCCCTTCGTGGACCGTATGGCCGGCGAGGGCGTCTGGTTCGACCGGGCCTACACCCCGGCACCGATCAGCGGCCCCGCCCGCGTGGCGTTCCTGACCGGGCGTTTTCCGAAAGCCACGCGCGTGAAGTCGAACCACAATATCGAGGATGCGGTCTACGAGGACGACCTGTTCTCCTTCGCCCGCCGCAACGGATACCGCACGGCCCTCGTCGGCAAGAACCACGCCCACCTCAAACCGCAGGACGCCGACTGCTGGCGGCCCTACAACCATTTCGCCCAGCAGGGCCGGGTGGATGAAAAGGCCAAAGCCTTCAACCGCTACCTCGGCACGACCGATATGTACGCCGACTACAATCCGGCGCCGTTCGGTCCCGAGATGCAGCACCCCTGGCGCATGGTGGACGACGCGCTGGCATGGATCGGCAACGGTGATGACAAACCCTTCATGATGTGGCTCTCGTTCCCCGAACCGCACAATCCCTATCAGGTCAGCGAACCCTACTACTCGATGTTCCCGCCCGAGAAACTGCCGCCGATGCGGACCGACATCCGGGACCTTGCGGTGAAAGGCCCGGAATACGAACTTCTCCACGAGATGATGTCGCTGGGGCATGCGGGTTACTACGAACACCTCGGACGCCTGCGCAGCAACTACCACGGGATGATCCGCCTGATCGACGACCAGATAGCCCGTTTCGTGGAACAGCTCCGCAAAGAGGGCCTGTACGAAAACACGGTCTTCGTCGTGATGTCCGACCACGGCGACTTCGCCGGAGAATACGGGCTGATGAAGAAGGGCGTAGGGCTCTCGGACATCGTCGCGCGCGTGCCGTTCGTCTGGTTCGGCGGCCCGGTCCCGGCGCAGGGATTGAGCCATGCACACGTCTCGCTGGTGGACGTGTTCCCCACCTTCTGCGAGATGGCCGGGGGCGAGATTCCCGAAGGCGTGCAGGGCCGCAGTCTCGCAAACGTCATCGGCGGCGGCGACTACCCCGAGGAGGAGTTCCGCAGCGTGATGAGCGAAGACGGCTACGGCGGCCAGTACTACACCAAGGAGGACGGAACCGACTATGCCCGGGAGGGAGCCACCCGGAAGAAGCCCGGATTCTTCGACGAACTGAACACCTGGACGCAGAGCGGTTCGAGCCGCTGCGTGCGCATGGGAGACTGGAAACTGGAATTCGACATGCTGGGCAACGGCCGGATGTACAACGTCAGAAAGGACCCCTCGGAGATGAAAAACCTCTACGGCAACAGAAAATACGCCGCCAGACAGCAGGAGCTGCTGGCCGAACTGCTCAAATGGGAGATCGCCACCGACGATCCGCTGCCGCTGCCCCGTCAGCGCTACCGCTTCAAGCGCAATCCCCACAACTACCTGTTCTGCGCCGAATAAGATGGAGATGAAAGCAACCCGCATCGTCGTGACGGCCGCCGCCCTCGCGGCACTCCCGGCGGTCGCGGCCGCCAAACGGCCCAACATCGTGCTCGTCATCTCGGACGACACGCGCATGCTCGACTTCGGCTGTTACGGCAGTCCCGACGCCGTGACGCCCAACATCGACCGGCTGGCAGCGGAGGGTCTGCGCTTCACGCGGTTCTTCCAGGCGACGGCGATGAGCTCGCCCACGCGCCACTGCCTGCTCACGGGCCTCTACCCCGTGCGGTCGGGCGCCTATCCCAACCACACCTACATCGACGACGGCGTAGCGACCCTGCCCCAATATCTGAAAGAGTGCGGCTACCGGGTGGCCATGCAGGGCAAACGGCACATCGCGCCGATGAGCGCATTTCCTTTCGAGGAGCTGGCCAAGCCGAACGCCGACGTGAATCCCGCACGGATCGAACCGTTCCTGCGCGAAGTCGCCGAAAGCGGCGAGCCGTTCTTCCTCTACGTGGCCTCGCACGACGCCCATGTTCCGTGGACGCGCGGCGATCGCTCGCTCTTCGATCTGGCCACGCTGACCCTGCCCCCGACGCTGGTCGATACGCCCGAGGTCCGCGACCTGTACGTGCAGTACCTGGCCGAAATCAACCAGCTCGACACCGATGTCGGCCGCATCGACGCCCTGCTGAAAAAATACGGACTGGACGACGACACGATCTTCATCTTCACCAGCGAGCAGGGGCACCAGTTCCCGTTCGCCAAGTGGACCTGCTACGACGCCGGCCTCCAAACAGCCTTCATCGTGCGCTGGAAAGGCGTCACGCGGCCCGGCACGACCACCGACGCACTGTGCGAATATGTCGATGTGACCCCCACGCTCGTGGAGATCGCTTCGGGCGCGGTGCCGAAGGGCCTCGACGGCAAGAGCTTCAAGAAGGTGATCGAAGGCAGAAAATCGAGACACAAGCAGTATGTCTTCGGCATCCAGACCTCCCGGGGCATTCTCAACGGCCCCGACCACTACGGCATCCGCTCGGTCCGCGACGAACGCTACCTCTACATCCGCAACCTGACACCCGAAGCGACGTTCCAATGCGTCATAACGAAGCAGGAGTACTTCAAGGAGTGGCAGCGACGGGGCGCCTCGGGGGACGCATTCGCCCGGGAACGCGCCGGGCTGTACCAGAAACGGCCTGCCGAGGAGCTGTACGACATCGTGAAAGACCCCTGCCAGATGCACGACCTCGCCGCAGACCCCGCCTGCGCAAAAGTGATGGCCCGGATGCGCCCGAAGCTCGATGCGTGGATGAAAAGCCAGGGCGACCTGGGTGCGCAGACCGAACTGGACGCGACGCAGCACCTGCTGAGCAACCGCAAGAAAACCCAAAATACAAAACGATAAACTATCTTTGATTTCTGTACGAATGAAGAAAAACCTGTTCATAACGATTCTGGCGGCCGCATCGCTTCTTGCGACCGCACGGGCCGCGGAGCCCGCGCAACGGAACGCACTGCGCGCTCCGGCCTATCCCCTGATCACCATCGACCCCTACACCAGCTGCTGGTCCGCGGGCGATTACCTCTACGACAGCCACACGACCCACTGGACCGGCCAGCCGTTCCCGCTGGTGGGCGCGCTGCGCGTCGATGGCAAGGTCTACCGTTTCATGGGCATCGACGCCCCGACGGGAGCCTTCGATGCCAACTTCGGAGGCGAACGCCATTTCTCGGTCCCGGCCGTGCAGCGATCGGCCGACGTGCAGGCCATGCAGACCGTCTACGAATTCGTCTGCGGCCCGGTGGCGCTGACGCTGACCTTCACGGCGCCTCTGTTCCTCGACGACCTCGACCTGATCTCCCGCCCGGTGAACTACATCTCGTATAAGACCCGTTCGCTCGACGGAGCCGCACACGACGCACAGATCTATTTCGAGGCGTCGCCCGCCTGCGCCGTCAACAACGCCGAGCAGGAAAGCGTAAGCAAAAGCTATCGCAAAGAGGGCCTGACGTTCGTCAGCACGGGAAGCAAGGAGCAAAAAATACTCCACCGCAAAGGCGACCAGATCAAGATCGACTGGGGCTATTTCTACCTCTCGGCCGCCGACAACGGCACGACGCAATCGGTGGGCGGCGCCATGACGCTGCGGAAGGCTTTCGCAGCGAACGGAAAACTCGACGGCAAAACCGCCTCCGCGGACAATGCCAACATCGCGGTCGCCCGCAACCTGGGACACTCGGTCGAAGCCGAAGGCATGGTCATGGCCGGATTCGACGACATCTACTCGATCCAGTATTTCAAGACCGACCTGCGTCCCTACTGGAACCGCAAAGGCGACAGCTCGATCGAACGCCAGTTCGCGCTGGCGGCCCGGGACTACACGGCCCTGAAGCGGAAATGTGGGGAATTCGACCGGGAACTGATGGAATCGGCGACCCGCAAGGGAGGCCGGAAATACGCCGAACTCTGCGCGCTGGCCTATCGGCAGGCCATCGCCGCCCACAAGCTCGTGGAGGCCCCCAACGGCGACCTGATGCTGCTCTCGAAGGAAAATGCCAGCAATGGCTCGATAGGAACCGTGGACATAACCTACCCCTCGGCCCCGCTGCTGCTCTACTACAACCCCGAACTGTGCAAGGCGCTGCTCAACCACATCTTCTATTACAGCGAAAGCGGCAAATGGAAGAAACCCTTCCCTGCGCACGACGTGGGCACCTATCCCCAGGCCAACGGACAGACCTACAAACACGACATGCCGGTCGAGGAATCGGGCAACATGCTCGTGCTGACCGCCGCCGTCGCGGCATCGGAAGGCAATGCCGAATATGCCCGCAAACACTGGACCGAGCTGACCCGATGGGCCGACTACCTCGTCGAAAACGGACTCGACCCCGACAACCAGCTCTGCACCGACGACTTCGCGGGACACTTCGCCCACAACGCCAATCTCTCGATCAAGGCCATCATGGGCATAGCCTCCTACGGCTACTGCGCGCGGCTGCTCGGCATGGAGGAGACCGCCGCCAAATACGCCGCCAAAGCCAGGGAGATGGCCTCGGAATGGGTGAAGATGGCCGACGACGGCGACCACTACCGTCTGACCTTCGACAAGAGCGGAACGTGGAGCCAGAAATACAACCTCGTATGGGACAAACTGCTGGGCTTCGACATCTTCCCCAAGGAGGTGACGCAGAAGGAGATCGCCTACTACCTCGGCAAGCAGAACCGCTACGGACTCCCGCTCGACAGCCGCCGGCAGTGGACCAAGGCCGACTGGATCGTTTGGAGCGCCACGCTGGCCGACGACCGGGAGATCTTCGAAGCGTTCATCGAACCGCTCTGGAACTTCATGGACGAAACCGTACTGCGCGTGCCGATGTCCGACTGGTACAAGACCGACGTGCCGGCCCATGTGATTTTCAAGGCCCGCGCGGTGGTCGGCGGCTACTGGATCAAAATGCTCGAAGGCAAATATACGAACAACAAATAACGACCTACGATGAACCATACACTCGCAGCCCTCGCCCTGGCGCTGCTGCTCGGCCCCGGAATTTCCGCGCAGGCCCGCAGCAGCCGGAAAAACGACGACCGGAAAGCCTCCGTATCGTGGAGCGCGGCGGCGGACTACGCCACCGGGACACTGGCCGACAACTTCTGGCGCGTACCCGACAACGGGTTCGTCGGCAAACAGCCGCCGTACCACTTCACCAACGGCGTGAAAGGCGCCGAGGACTTCCCGAACAACTACTGGCCGCAGGCTCACGGCATGGACGTTTTCATCGACGCCTACCTCCGGGCGCAGCGCGAAGGCGACAGCAAAGCCGAAGCTTTCTACAAAGAGTGCTTCGACAAGGGTTACCGCGACCCGATCGGCACGGGCGAAGTCAAAAAACAGACCGGCATCCTCTGGACCAGCTACGGCATGAAGAAATACGCGGACATCTCGGCATGCTTCGGAAACCAGTTCGTCGATGACATGGAGTGGCACGCGCTGACGCTGATCCGGCTCTACGAGGCCACCGGCGAAGCCGTTTATCTGCGCGAGGCGCAGAAACTCTACGCCCAGATATGGAAAGCCTGGGACCTGCCCGCAGCCCGCGACGTAGGCGGCAACGGCGGATTCATCTGGTGCTACGGGAAAGAGAACACCGCTCAGGGATTGGCGAAGAACGCCTGTTCGAATGCCCCCGGCTGTCTTGCGGCCATCCGCCTGCACGAAGTGAAGCGACGGACTCCGGCCGCGCGCTACCGCGCCGACTCGCATCCCGACTACGCCGATTTCGACTATCTGAAAAATGCCGAAACGGTCTACGAATGGATAGCCCGCGAACTTTTCAACCGTGAAACGGGACAGGTCTACGGCTCGTTCTCGCAGAAGAAGGGCAAAATGACGGCCTACTCGCTCACTTACGATCAGGGAACGTTCCTCGGGGCCGCCCACCTGCTCTACCGCTACACCGGCAAGAAGCTCTACCGCAACGACGCCCTGAAAGCCGCCCTCTACACCATCACCCATCCGGGCATCACCAAAGGCGGCATTCTCCGCGACGAAGGGGCCGGAGGCGACAACTCCTTCTTCAAGGGAATCTTCATCCGTTACGCCGTCGAGCTGGTGAACGACCGCCGCATCAAGCGCAAGGCCCGCATCCTGCTCTACGACTTCATCCGCCATCAGGCCGAAACCCTCTGGACCGAAGGTCTGGGACGCGACGAGGCCGGAAACCCCAAAGGTCTGTTCTCACCGGACTGGAAGCTCACGCAGGAACAGGCGGCCCGCAAGGGCGGCGACTATCAGAAGCCGAAACTGGGATGGCAGGTCAGCGGCGCAACGCTGCTCGAAGCCATGAACGTGATGAAAGATCCGCGTTAACGACAAATTCACTAATTTTACCGCCATGAACAAACTGAATCTGAATTCCACGCTGCTCAAAGCCTCCGCACTCTCCGCGGCGGCACTGCCCGCAACGGGCATGGCAGCCGAAAAAAGCAAACCCCAGAGCGACCGGCCCAACATCGTGGTGATCGTGGCCGACGACCTGCTGTCGTCCGAACTGAGCTGCTACGGAGGAAAGAACATCGTAACCCCCAACATCGACAGACTGGCCAACGAAGGGGTGCGGTTCACCCACAACTACGCCTCGATCGCCATGAGCGTACCCATCCGCGCCTCGATGTACACGGGTCTCTACCCCGTCCGCCACGGCTCCTACCAGAACCACAAGGCGACCTTCGGGGGAACCAAGACCGTCAACGAATACATGCCCGAAGAGGGTTACCGCGTAGGCCGCGCCGGCAAGAACCACCCGATCACTCCGTCGGTCTACAAATTCGAAAAGGTCCCCGGATTCACCGTAGGCTGCACGGCGAAGAGGGCCCCCTACAACGTGGACGGCATCCGCGAATTCGTGACCCGCGACGACAATCCGTTCCTGCTCTACGTGTGCAGCATCCACCCGCACGCGCCGTGGACATGGGGCGATCCGACGGAGTTCGACAAGGACAAACTCGTGATGCCCGAAAACTGCGTGGACAATCCCAAAATGCGCGAGATCTTCACCCACTATCTGGCCGAAGTCCGCGCGCTCGACAACGAGGTCGGCTCGGTGCTCGAAGTGCTGGAAGAGACAGGCAAGCTCGACAATACGATCGTCATGTTCCTCGGCGAGCAGGGGCCGCAGTTCCCCGGCGGCAAATGGACCTGCTGGTATCCGGGCGTGAACAGCGCGCTCGTGGCCCGTTACCCCTCGAAAATCGAACCGGGAAGCCTGTCCCACGCCATCGTGCAATACGAAGACCTGCTGCCCACGTTCCTCGACATCGCGGGCGGCAAACCGCGGAAGGAACTCGACGGCATCAGTTTCAAGAAAGCGCTGTTCGGCGAATCGCAGAAAGCCCGCAAGTATGCCTACGGCATCCACAACAACATTCCGGAAGGCCGTCCCTACCCGATCCGCAGCATCCGCGACGAGAAATACGCCCTGATCTGGAACCTGACGCCCGAAAAGGAGTACCACGAAAAGCATCTGATGAAAGATCCCCCCAGCAACACGGGCGTCTGGGAGGCGTGGAAATCGTCGGAGAATACGGACCCCGAGGCCAAACGGCTGATCGACAGATTCGTGCACCGTCCCGAATTCGAATTCTACGACGTAGAGAACGACCCGTGGGAGATGAACAACCTGGCCGACAAACCCGAATACCGGAACCGGATCAAAAAGATGAAGAAGGAACTGGAAAAATGGATGGAACAGCAGGGAGACAAAGGCGCCGCAATGGACGTGAGCTTCCCGGGGCAACCCAAATGACAAACGACGAAAACGGGCGTGAAATTCACGCCCGTTTTCATTCTACCGATACCTCTCCGTCTATTTCAGCACCCGCTCGACGTAGGCTTTGTAGTCTTTCACGACGGGTTCGTACTCGTCGTCCTCGAACAGCGGCGAAGAGATCAGGAAATCCGCCGAAGAACGGTTGACGGCCGTCGGCACGTTGTAGAGCGTCGCCAGACGCAGCAGCGCCTTCACATCGACATCGTGCGGCTGGGCCGACATCGGGTCCCAGAAGAAGATCAGCGCGTTGATCTTGCCGTCGGCGATCAGCGATCCCAACTGCTGGTCGCCGCCCAGCGGGCCCGATTTCAGCAGCGTGATCCGCAATTCGGGCTTCGGCTCGTCGTCCTCGTGCTCCTCCTTGTGATCGCGCAGCGTCTTTTCGACCATCTTGCCAGTCGTTCCTGTGCACACCAGGTGATGACGGCTCAGTTTGCGGCTGTTCCAATCGACCCACTCCGCCAGGTCGCGCTTCATGTTGTCGTGGGCCACCAGGGCCAGCACCTTCGTCTTCTTGTCCATGATTCCGATGCGTCAGGGTTATTTCGCCTCCTCTTCAACGGGGAGCTTGAACTCCGTGAATCCGGCCTGCACGAGCGTGTTGTACCACGCGAAGCACTTCTTCATGTCCGAAACGTGCACCCGGTCGCGGTCGTACTCGGGAAGCACCTCGGCGAATGCAGCTTTCAGCTTCTCGGGAGCCTCCTTGTGACTGATCGCCTCCTTGCCCCCGGTGTGGGCGTAAATCCGGGTGAAGACATCGGCCAGCGCGATGTCGTCGCCCTCGGTGAACATCGAAATCTCGGTCAGGGCGCTCACCTTGGCATTCGCCGCGGCGTTCATGCGCCGGCCGTCGAGCAGCGACTCGACGATCACGCCGTTCTTCGACTGCGCCACGTATTTATAAAGTCCGGGCTGGCCCGAGATGGCCAGAATCTCTTTCAGTTCCATAGTGATTGCGTTATTTCTTGTTGTTAATTGGGTTGTTCGTTTTTTTCATCCCCCTCTCCGTCGGGAATCGTGTACGACCGGGGATCGGAGTAGGTGACCACGTCGTAAGCCGTGATGGCGCGCACCCGGAAAGTCACCTTCCGGCCCGCCTTCTGCCCGGGAATGATCCCTTTGTAGGTCAGCGCCCTGGTTTCGGCATCGAACGAACGCATCGGCGACGCGAACAGCACGTAGGATTCGTCGTCGTCGAAGAAATAGACGATGTCCACGCGGCGGAATCCGTATTCGCTCGTAATGAACGCCTCCACCGCGACCTCCGTATCGGACGCGACCTCGGCCGGAGAAAACGTCACTTCGCCGAACTCCGCAGGGGTCGTCCTCTCCGGCCCGGAATCGGAATTGCAGGCCGCGAGACACAGCGCGGCAACAGCGGCGAACAACGTCCGTTTCATCGGTCTACTCCTTTTTCACGTGAACGTCCATTTGCGGGAACGGAAAGCTGAGCCCGTGCTTGGGCAGCTCCTTGTAGAACTCCTCGTTATGCTCGAAAAAGACGTTCCAGTAATCGCTGTTCTTCACCCATGCGCGGATCGTGAGGTTCACCGAACTGTCGGCCAGCGCGGCGACCCACACCACCGGTTCGGGGTCTTTCAGAATGCGGGAATCGGCGGCCAGCATCGCCAGCACGGCCTTGCGGGCCACGTCCACGTCGTCGCCGTAGGAGATGCCGACGCTCCAGTCCACACGGCGCAGGTCGGCCGTCGAATAGTTGTCGATGATGGCCGTGGCGATCGAGTTGTTGGGGATGTAGATCGTCTGGTTGTCGGCCGTGGTGATCACCGTCGAAAAAAGTTTGATGTCGCGCACGGTACCCGACTGTCCCTGGGCCGAAATGTAGTCGCCGACGCGGTAGGGCTTCATCAGCAGGATCATCACTCCGCCGGCGAAGTTCTGCGCCGTACCGCTCAGGGCCATACCGATGGCCAGCGTAGCGGCCGAAGCGACGGCGATAAGCGACGTGACGTTGACGCCCAGCGTCGAAACGACGATCAGCACCAGCAGGAGCGTGAACACGGTGCTGATCGTATTGCGCGTGAACGACCGCAGCGAAATATCGACGTTGCGGTGCTGCATGGCAACGTCCACGAGTTTCAGAATGCGCCGCACGATCCACCGCCCGACGAAATAGATGGCCAGCGCGATGAGGATCTTTATCAGTATCCAGACCGATTCCGACAGCAGCGATTGCAGCAGGGCGTGATAATCGATGTTGGCGATCTTCTCGACCGCTTTCGCAAAATTAGCCTTCTGCACGCTGTCCGGCACGATCAGCGACGCAGGGTCTTCAGCCGCTAAAAATGTCCACATAATTCCATTATTTTAGGTTTGTCACGCAAAAATAGCCAAAAAAAGGAGAACTTTATTAACTTTGTCTACGCTTTTTGCAGAAAGCAACGGAAAACACCATACACGACACGATGCAGAACAACGTTGAAATCATCCAGATAAACATTTCGGGCGAGGACAAGCCGGGCATGACCTCGTCGCTCACCGAGATTCTCTCGCGCTACGACGCCTTCATCCTCGACATCGGCCAGGCCAACATCCACCAGTCGCTGACGCTGGGCATCCTGATAAAGACCACTTCCGACAAGTCGGGAAGCATTATGAAGGAGCTGCTCTTCAAAGCCTCGGAGCTGGGCGTCATGATCCGCTTCACGCCCATCACCGAGGAGCGTTACGAAGACTGGGTGGGCCGTCAGGGCAAAAACCGCTACATCATCACGCTGCTGGGCCGCACCGTCACGGCGCGCCACATCGCCGAGGTGACGAAAGTAGTGGCCGAACACGGACTCAACATCGACGCCATCAAGCGCCTCACGGGACGCATGCCGCTCTGCGAGGACGACCGCGCGGCCAAATCGTGCATCGAACTCTCGGTGCGCGGGTCGCTCTCCGACGAGGAGCGCAGCACCATGCAGGCGGGGTTCATGAACCTCTCGGACATCGGACTGGACGTTTCGTTCCAGAAGGACGACATCTACCGCCGCAGCCGCCGTCTGATCTGCTTCGACATGGATTCGACGCTGATCGAGACCGAAGTGATCGACGAACTGGCCGAACGGGCCGGCGTGGGCGACGAGGTGCGCGCGATCACGGCCAGCGCCATGCGCGGCGAGATCGACTTCCGCGAAAGTTTCTCGCGGCGCGTGGCCCTGCTCAAGGGGCTCGACGTTTCGGTCATGGACGAAATAGCCCGCAACCTGCCCATCACCGAGGGGTTGGAGCGCATGATGACCATTCTCAAACGGGTGGGCTACAAGACGGCGATCCTCTCCGGCGGATTCACCTATTTCGGCAACTACCTGCGCCAGAAATACGGCTTCGATTACGTTTATGCCAACGAGCTGGAGATCGAAAACGGACACCTCACGGGCCGCTATGTCGGCGAGGTGGTTGACGGACGCCGCAAAGCCGAACTGCTGCGGTTGCTGTGCCAGTTCGAGGAGATCAACATCGCGCAGTCGGTGGCTGTCGGCGACGGCGCCAACGACCTGCCGATGCTCAACCTCGCGGGTCTGGGCATCGCCTTCCACGCCAAACCCAAGGTGAAGGCCACGGCCCGGCAGTCGATCTCGACGATCGGACTGGACGGCATCCTCTATTTCCTCGGCCTGAAAGATTCCCGCATCGAAGCCTGACCCGGTATGCTCCCTTTCCGCTGCATCGCCGTCGCCTTTGCCGCACTTCTGACGGCCGGGTGCTACGACTCCCGGTTCGGAGAGCCGGACGGCGGCGCATCGGGGGAACCTGCGACGGAGACCATCGCCGCCCTGCGGGCGCTCTACGCCGGGACGCCGTTCACAGTCACGGGAGACATCGTGGTCGCAGGGAGGGTCACGACCAGCGACCGGGCGGAGAACTTCTACCGCACGCTCTGCATCGAGGACAATGAAGCGGGACTTGAAGTAATGGCGGGTATCGACCATCTGCACAACGACTTTCCGACCGGATGCCGCGTGACATTGCGGCTGAAGGGGCTGACCGTGGCCGAAAGCCGCGGCGTATTGCAGGTCGGACGCCCTCCCGCCGCAGGAAGCGGCTATGCGACCGATTACATCGGCTCCCAGCCGGCGCTGGCCGCGGTGCTCGTCCGCAGCGGCGAGAGCCTGAATACCCCCGCACCCGCCCTGCGCCGGATTCCCGAACTCACCCCGGCCCTCTGCGGCACGCTGATCCGCATCGAAGGCCTTCGCTACACGCCTGAAGACCTCTCGGCGTCAACGTGGTCCGGATACAAACGCTTCGCCGACAGCGACGACAACACCGTCTACACCTACGTCCGCCCCTACGCCCGGTTCGCCGATGCCGACGTTCCCGCCGGGACGGTATCGCTCACGGGGATTCTCCAATACGACGCCGCGGGCGACGGGCGCTACATCCTCAAACCGCGCGATGAAAGCGATTGCCGGCCTTAGTTTACTGCTGCTGGCCGGGTGCGACAAAGCCACGGAACCCGGATTCGCTGAGACGCCCGAAGCGTCGCAGCACACCGTCGCCTACCTGAAATCGCTCTGCGACGGCCGCGCCAGCGTCGCCGTCACGCAGGATGTCACCATCCGGGAATTCATCACCGCCAACGACCTTTTCGGGGAATTCGACAGGACGATCGTCGTCGAGGATGCCAGCGGCGGCATCTCCATCGCCGCCGATCATCCCTCGCTGGCCGACGACTATCCGTTCGGGGCTATCGCCACCGTGCGGTGCAACGGACTGACGCTCTGCAACTACGGCGGAAAGATCGAATTGGGCGCCGAACCCGGGGATTACGGCGCCGGAGCCATTCCGCGCGAGGAGCTCTCCCGCCATATCCGCATCTCGCTGCCGGAAGAGGGCGAAAGCCACCGGGCCGCCCCGCTCACCTTCGGGGAGGTCGGGCCCCGGCATATCGACACCCGGGTCCGGTTCAACGGCGTGCGGTTCGCCGATGCGGGAAAGCCCTGGTGCGACACCGACCCCGAAACGGGGCGCACCGTCGCCACCGAGCGGACGATCCTCGACGCCGAAGGCAACGAATTCACCGTGCGGAGCGCCGCGACGTGCGCATACGCAAAGGAGCCCCTGCCTTCCGGCACGGGCTCCCTGTACGGAATCATCGACTATTTCGCGGGAAAATACACGCTCCGCGTCACCAACCGCGAGATCGTCTTTTCCAGGACCGCAACGCCGTACGCGGCACATCCTGAGTAGCAAACGCCCGATCCCGGCGTCCGGGAACCGCACGCTACCGCTGCAACGCCTCCCAAAGCATGTCTTTCAGCTGCTGGATATTCAGCCCCGAAACCGACGAGATGAAGACCGACGGAATGCCTTCGGGCAGATGGCCGCGCATCTCGGCGATCAGGTCGTCGTCGAGCATGTCGCATTTGGTGACGGCCAGCAGGCGCTCTTTGTCCAGCAATTCGGGATTGTACTGCGTCAGTTCACCCAGCAGGACCTCGTAGTCGCGGCGGATGTCGTCGCTGTCGGCGGGGATCATAAACAGCAGCACCGAATTGCGCTCGATATGGCGCAGGAAGCGGGTTCCGAGACCGCGGCCCTCGTGGGCGCCCTCGATGATGCCCGGGATGTCGGCCATGACGAACGATTTGTGGTCGCGGACCTCGACGATGCCCAGGTTGGGTTCCAGCGTCGTGAAAGCGTAGTTGGCGATCTTGGGCTTCGCGGCCGAAACCACCGACAGCAGTGTCGATTTGCCCGCATTGGGGAAGCCCACCAGCCCCACGTCGGCCAGCACCTTCAGTTCGAGGATGAACGTGCCCTCCTCGCCCTCTTCGCCCGGCTGGGCGTAACGCGGCGTCTGGTTCGTGGCGCTCTTGAAATGCCAGTTGCCCAGACCTCCCCGGCCGCCTTTGAGCAGCACGAGGCGTTCGCCGTCGGCCGTCACCTCCCCCACCGTCTCGGTCGTGGTCGTACCGTCCTCGTTCTCATAGATGCGGTTGGCGACCGTGCCCAGCGGCACGGGGATGATGATGTCCTTGGCATCCTTGCCCGACGAACGGGCTCCGGAGCCGTGCTCGCCGTCTTCGGCGAACTGGTGACGCTGATATTTGAGGTGGATGAGCGTCCAGTACTGCTTGTCGCCTTGCAGGATGATGCTCCCGCCCTTGCCGCCGTCGCCGCCGTCAGGGCCGCCGAAAGCCACGAATTTCTCGCGCCGGAAATGCGTCGAGCCGCCGCCGCCGTGTCCCGAACGGGCGAATATCTTTACGTAATCTACGAAGTTCGATCCTGCCATATTTGTTCATCGTTTTTGTGCTGTCAATCGTCCTTGTCGCCGCCTCCGACATTCGTTTACAAGTCTGCCCCACCCCGGCTAAAAGCCGGGCTTTAGGGGCGATCCCCGGATGTTAAACATCGGATCCAACACTCCGCTCCACATTTTAAGAGCCGTTTCTTAAACGGCCCTCGGGAGGGGCTTATCGCATGCGACCGGAATGCAGCACTCTGATTAGGATTGCAAAGATACTACAAAAAAAGCAGACTGCGAAACGCAGTCTGCAAACAACCCGTTATTTCAGAGGACCGTTCATACGTTCTTCGCAACGTAATCCCCCACCTCGGAGGTCGAATACGCCCGTCCGCCGGCGACCGCAAGATCCTCGGTGACGATGCCGTCGGCAAGGGCCTTGTCCACGGCACGGCGCACGGCTTTGCCCTCGGCGTCGAGCCCCAGGTGCTCCAGGAGCATGGCGGCCGAGAGGATCGTGGCCATCGGGTTGGCGATGTTCTTGCCCGCAGCCTGCGGATAGGAGCCGTGGATGGGCTCGAAAAGAGCCACCTCGGCACCGACGCTCGCCGAAGAGAGCATGCCCAGCGAACCGCTGATGACGCTGGCCTCGTCAGTGAGGATGTCGCCGAACATGTTCTCCGTCACGATGACATCGAACCAGGCCGGCTGGCGGATGATCTGCATGGCGGCGTTGTCCACGAACATATAGTCCACCGCCACCTCGGGGTACTCCTTGGCAATGCGCTGGGCCGTCTCACGCCACAGACGCGAGGTTTCGAGCACGTTGGCCTTGTCCACGACCGTGAGCTTGCGGCGGCGCGAAGCGGCCAGCCGGAACGCCACGTGCAGAACCCGTTCGATCTCCCCGACGGTATAGGTGCAGGTGTCGAAGGCGCGTTTTCCGTCGTCGTCGCGGCCCTGCGGACGGCCGAAATAGATGCCGCCCGTGAGTTCGCGCACGCAGATGAAATCCGTTCCGCGCACAACCTCGGCCCGGAGCGGCGAACGGTCGGCCAGCGCGTCGAACAGCGCCACGGGACGCAGGTTGGCGAACAGCCCCAGCGACTTGCGCATCCGCAGGAGCCCCTGCTCGGGGCGCACCTTGGCCGTGGGGTCGTTGTCGTACTTCGGGTCGCCGATGGCTCCGAACAGCACGGCGTCGGCGGCGAGGCAGACGGCGTGCGTCTCGTCGGGATAGGGGTCGCCCGTGGCGTCGATGGCCGCGGCGCCCACCAGCGCGGGGGTATAGGTGATCTTGTGTCCGAACTTCTCCGCCACGCGGTCCAGAGCCTTCGCGGCTTCGGCGACGATCTCGGGACCGATGCCGTCGCCGGCTAAAAGAGCGATGTTAACATCCATTGTCGTTATAATTTATTTCGATGATATTCAGCATTTTGATCGTCGCCTTGATGGCGGCTTCGGTCTGGTCGGCATCCAGCCCGCGGGTCTTGAACACGCGGCCGTCCATCTCCCACGTGATGATCGTCTGCACGAAAGCGTCGGTGCGGCCGCCGGGCGGGATCGACACGGCGTAGTCGCGCAGCATCGGGAACTCGCGGCCGAGCTGTTCGCGGTAGATCTGCCGCAGGGCCCGCATGAAGGCGTCGTACTGACCGTCGCCGGCCGAAGTCTGCTCGTAGGGACGGTCGTGAATCTCGATCTTGAGCGTCGCCACGGGACGAAGCCCCTGCGCCAGCGAAAGGCTGTAATTGAGTATCCTCACCGGATTGTCCGCAAGGTCGTAGCGCAGCACGTCGGCGACGATATAGGGCAGGTCCTCGACCGTCACCAGCTCCTTCTTGTCGCTCAGCTCCACCACCCGCTCGGTCACCTTGCGCATCGCGGCCTCGTCGAGGTCGATGCCCAGCACTTCGAGGTTTTTGAGGATATTGGCCTTGCCCGAGGTCTTGCCCAGCGCGTATTCGCGGACGCGGCCGAAGCGTTCGGGCAGCAGTTCGTTGAAATAGAGGTTGTTCTTGTTGTCGCCGTCGGCATGGATGCCCGCGCACTGCGTAAAGACGCTTTCGCCCACGATCGGACGGTTGGCGGGAATGCGGATGCCCGTGTGCGACTCGACCGTGCGGCTGACGCGGTTGATCTTCGTCTCGTCGATGCCGGTCTTACAGCCCAGCCGGTCGTGGAGCACCGCCACGGTGCTCGACAGCGGCGCATTGCCGGCGCGTTCGCCCAGCCCGTTGACGGTGACATGAACCCCGTGGAAACCCGCCCGCACAGCGGCGGCGGTATTGGCCACGGCCAGGTCGTAGTCGTTATGGGCGTGGAAATCGAAGCGCAGATGCGGGTAGCGCGCCACCAGATCGCGGCAGAAACGCTCCGTGTCGTAGGGATCGAGCACGCCCAGCGTGTCGGGGCACAGGAAACGCTGCACGGGGGCGTCGGCCAGTCCGTCGAGCATGGCATACACGTAGTCGGGCGAATGGCGCATGCCGTTGGACCAGTCTTCGAGGTAGAGGTTCACGCGCATGTCCCGATCGACGGCGGCGAGAATCTCGGCGCGGACATCCGCCAAGTGCTGTTCGGGCGTGCGGCGCAACTGTCCCTCGCAATGCCTGCGGGAGCCTTTGGCCAGCAGGTTCACCACGCGGCATCCGGCCGCGCCCAGCCAGTCGAGCGACAGCCCGCCGTCGATGAACCCGAGGGCCTCGACACGGTCGGCATACCCTTTGGCGGCGGCCCACTCGGCGACGGCGCGCACGGCCTGCTGCTCGCCCTGCGAAACCCGCGCCGAGGCGATCTCGATGCGGCTCACGCGCAGTTCCTCCAGCAGGAGCCGGGCGATGGTGAGCTTTTCGCGGGCGTTGAACGAAACGCCCGACGTCTGCTCGCCGTCGCGCAGCGTGGTGTCCATTATTTCGACCGAACGCACCATCGGCCCGGTCCTATTTGCGGGCGGCTTCAAAGGCCGCGATCCGGTCGGCGATACTGTGCAGGTAGTCCACGTCGTCGTAGCCGTTCTGAAGGCAGCGTTTCTTGTAGGCGTCGATCTCGAAACCCTCGCTGCGGCCGCTCGACACGACGGTCAGGGTCTGGTTGTCCAAATCGACCGTGAACTGCGCCGCGGGGTCGCGGCGGAGCTCGTCGAACACGGCTTTCAGAAACTCTTCGCTGACGCGGATCGGCAGCAGCCCGTTGTTCAGGGCGTTGTTGCGGAAAATGTCGGCGAAGAAGCTCGACACCACGACCCGGAAACCGTAGTCGGCAATGGCCCAGGCGGCGTGCTCGCGCGAACTGCCGCACCCGAAGTTGCGCCCGGCGACGAGAATCTGCCCCCCGTAACGGGCGTCGTTCAGCGGGAACGACGCGATCTTCGCGCCCGAAGCGTCGTAACGCCAGTCGCGGAAAAGGTTGTCGCCGAATCCCTTGCGCTCGGTGGCTTTCAGGAAGCGCGCCGGGATAATCTGGTCGGTATCTATGTTTTCCACCTCGACGGGCACCGCCCCCGAGGTGAAGGTTACGAATTTGGGTATTGACATCGTATTCCGTTTTTACAAATCAAACACTTCGCGCGGGTCCGTGATTCGTCCTGTCACCGCAGCGGCGGCCGCTACGGCCACGCCCGAGAGCATCGTGCGGGCGCCGGGCCCCTGACGCCCCTCGAAATTGCGGTTCGAAGTCGAAACGCTGTATTTGCCCGCAGGGATTTTGTCGGCGTTCATCGCAAGGCATGCCGAACAGCCCGGCTGCCGGAGTTCGAAACCCGCGGCGGCGAGTATCTTATCCAGCCCCTCGGCCTTGGCGGCAGCCTCGACGCCCTTCGAACCGGGGACGATCCACGCCGTGATATTGTCGGCCTTGCGGCGTCCTTCGACCAGACGGGCGAAGCGCCGCAGGTCCTCGATACGTCCGTTGGTGCAGCTGCCGACGAAAACGTAGTCGACCGGCTTGCCCAGCAGTTTCTCGCCGGCTTTGAAACCCATGTACTCCAACGCCTTGGGATCGGCATCGGCGGGAATCGACGCATCGACGGCCATGCCCATCCCGGGATTGGTGCCGTAAGTAATCATCGGGGCGATGTCGGCGGCATCGAAGCGGTACTCCTTGTCGAAAACCGCGTCCGCATCGCTGTAAAGCTCCCGCCAGCGGGCCACGGCCCGGTCGAAATCGGCCCCCTGCGGAGCCCGTTCACGGCCCCGGAGGTACTCGAAAGTCTTTTCGTCGGGGGCGATCATGCCGCCGCGGGCACCGCACTCGATGCTCATGTTGCAGACCGTCATGCGGCCCTCCATCGAAAGCGACCGGATGGTGCTGCCTGCGAATTCGATGAAATAACCCGTGCCGCCCGAAGCGGTGATCTGCGAAATGATATAGAGAATGACATCCTTGGCCTCCACGCCCGGGCGCAGGTCGCCGTCGACGGTGATGCGCATGGTCCGGGGTTTGGTCTGGAGAATGCACTGGCTGGCGAAGACCATCTCGACCTCCGAGGTGCCCACGCCGAACGCCACGGCGCCCAGCGCTCCGTGCGTCGAGGTGTGGCTGTCTCCGCAGACGATTGTCATGCCCGGCTGCGTGAAGCCCAGCTCGGGGCCGATGATATGCACGATGCCCTGCTTGGGGTGCCCCACCCCGAAATGCTCGATGCCGTGCCGGGCGCAGTTCTCGGCCAGGGCCTCGACCTGCCGCCGCGACTCGGGCTCCTCGATCGGGAGGTGCTGGTCGACGGTCGGGATGTTATGGTCGGCCGTGGCAGTGATCTGCGACGGCCGCGCCACGCCGAAACCCCGGCGCTCGATGCCCCCGAAGGCCACGGGCGAAGTCACCTCGTGAATATACTGCCGGTCGATGTAGAGCACACAGCGGCCGCCGTCCTCGACGCGCACGGTGTGTGCGTCCCAAATCTTGTCCAAAAGCGTTCGTCCCATATCAATTTTCCTCCTCGATCTTTTCAGTTACGTTGAGTGCCCGCAGGGCGTCGAGGAACGCCTCGATCGAAGCCCGCGTAGTGTCGGTGTGTGCAGCGAATCCGTGAACCGTGCGGCTGCCGCACTCGACCTGCACGTGTACGCGGCCCACGTCGTTCGATCCCCGCGTGATGGCCTGCATCAGGAACTCCGACAACACGACCTTCTCGTTGATGAGCTTCTTGATGGCCGAGACCGCGGCATCGACCGGACCGTTGCCCGTGGCGATGGCCATACGCTCGTGGTCGCCGAATTTCAGCACCACGGTAGCCGTCGGAACCAGCGTTCCGGTGGTCACTTGCAGGAATTTCAGCGCCACGGACTGCTGTTTCATGCGGTCGATGTCGCCCACGAGATAGATCAGGTCGTAATCGTGAATCTCCTTCTTCTTGTCGGCCAGCACGAGGAACTTCTCGTAGGTGGCGTCCAGCTCTTCCTGCGTGAGATCGTAGCCCAGCAGTTCGAGCCGGTGCACAAGGGCTGCACGGCCGCTGCGGGCCGTGAGGGCGATGACCGACTCGTTCAGACCGATGTCCTGCGGGTCGATGATCTCGTAGGTCTGACGCTGTTTCAGCACCCCGTCCTGATGGATGCCCGACGAGTGTGCGAAGGCATTGCGGCCCACGATGGCCTTGTTGGGCTGCACGGGCATGTTCATCAGGCTCGACACCAGATGCGAAGCCTTGGTGATCAGCTGCGAGTTGATATTCGTGTCGATATGGACATCCTTGTGGCAGCGCAGGGTCATCACCACCTCTTCGAGCGAGGTGTTGCCGGCGCGCTCGCCGATGCCGTTGATCGTCACCTCGGCCTGCCGGGCGCCGTTCAGGACG
Source organism: Alistipes intestinihominis (assembly GCF_040095975.1). Lineage (NCBI taxonomy): Bacteria > Pseudomonadati > Bacteroidota > Bacteroidia > Bacteroidales > Rikenellaceae > Alistipes > Alistipes intestinihominis. The sequence continues at coordinate 61,044 of NZ_JBBMFL010000010.1, read as the reverse complement.
CCGCTCAGCGTATTGGCCGTAGCCATGCCGAGGTCGTTGTGGCAATGGGTGGAGATGATCGCCCGGTCGATGTTCGAGACGTGATCGACGAGGTATTTGATCTTCGCGCCGTATTCGTTCGGAAGGCAGTAGCCCGTCGTGTCGGGGATGTTGACCACGGTGGCACCGGCGGCGATGGCCGCCTCGACGACGCGCGCCAGGTACTCGACATCGGCGCGACCGGCGTCCTCGGCGTAGAACTCCACGTCCTCGACATAGCGTTTAGCATATTTCACCGCCGCGACGGCCCGTTCGAGAATCTTCTCGGGCGTGGAGCGCAGTTTGTCGTAGATGTGCTGCGGCGACACGCCGATACCCGTATGGATACGCTTGTGCCTGGCAAGGCGCAGGGCGTCGGCCGCAACGTCGATGTCCTTCTCTACGGCGCGCGTCAGCGCACAGATCGTCGGCTCGGAAACGGCCTTGGAAATCTCCAGCACGGAATTGAAATCTCCGGGGCTGGAGATCGGGAAGCCCGCTTCGATCACGTCCACGCCGAGATTTTCGAGCAGTTTGGCGACCTCGATCTTTTCGGTGGTGTTCAGCTGACAGCCGGGGACCTGCTCACCATCGCGGAGCGTGGTGTCGAAAATGTACAATCTCTCACTCATAACTAACCTGTTTTTAACCTGTGAACTCAGACAAAGACAGTGCGGGCCACAGACAAAGCCGATCTCACCGGCTCTGTCGGGCGCCGCCTATCCAAGCGAAAACCTGTTTTCGCAAATATAAATAAAATTTCTTAAATAATAGCCTAAATCTCTTATTTAGCGCTCTTTTATGGCAATGTGACGGTCAGCGGATAAGCTCCGTCGTTGAGAAATCCGTACTGGTATTCGGGCAGACAGTAAACGGGATAAAGCTGCAACACCTTATCGGACAGCTTCTTATTCTCCTTGTTATACTCCGAGAAATCCTTTCCCCAGATATACTCGCCCGGATAATAGGCATAGGCCGTATATTTCGCATTGACCATCATACCCGTACAGAACGGTTCGTAGGTGATCTGCCCGTTGGCATCGACGGCGAACTGCACGTAGGGCGCCGGAGTTCCCATCCAGCCGTTCTCAGCGTACTCCTCCTTGATAAGCCCCTCGGTATAGGGGTCCATCACCCGGTAGATCTCCGCCTCCTGCGCCCGGTAGATGTCGGCCTTGTAGGTGCCGTCGAAGACGCAGGCGTCGCGGTAATCGCACTTGCCCAGGTAGTCGAACGTCAGCTGGCGGCTCACGGACATCGTCACCTGACTGCGTTTCGAAGGGCTCAGAGAGTCCTTGATCGTCAGGCGCATCTTATATTTGGTGGTGATGCCCAGCAGGTCGAGGTTCGTGAAACGCACCTGCGCATAGGCCACCTTCGCCCCGTCGGCGAAGATCACCCGCTGAGTGGTCAGCGAGAAGATGCCCGCGGGATCGGCGTCGGACCAATAGGGTTCGGAGGCCCCCGCCTTGGAGATGTCGTACTCGAATTTCAATTCGGCGATCTGGGCGTCCTCGCTGCCGCGGTAGATCGGCACGAGAATCTGGTTGGCATTCGCCGACCCGACCTCCACGTTGAGCACCGAAGCCGCGAACCCGAAGCCCGAGCTGCCCGAATAGGTGGTTTTCTGCACGTCGTCACTGCATCCGGACGCCGCGGCAAGCGCCGCGACGGCGGCCAGTGCGACTATATGGAATGATTTCATCGCTTGTACGCATTTAGGATTGAACATAGGGATTCTGGTCGGCGGCCGTGATGTTGGGATTGTTGTCGATCTCGGCCTGCGGGATCATCATGATACATTCGAGGTAGTCGGCCGGGAAATTGAGGTACTCGGAGTACTTGCTCAGGTAGTTGGTGTGGTTGCTCTTCTCGCCGTTCACCTCCCAGTAGCGCGTCCACCCTTTCGCCAGACGCAGGATGTCGAAGATGCGCCCGGCCTCGCCCCAAAGCTCGATGCGGCGCTGGAGGATGATCTCGTCGAGCAGGGTCTTCACGACGCCCGTCGTGGCGAAGGTCTGGGTGCTGCCCGTCAGCGATTCGATGCGCTTGGCGTACTCCGTATCGCGGCGCGAGCCCAGTTCGAGCAGCGTGCTGCGGGCCTCGTCCTCGTATTCGGCGCCCATGCGGCACAGCGCCTCGGCGCGGATGAGGTAAGCCTCTTCCAGCCGCATGAAGATATAGTCGCCCTTGTGCGCCTTCTGGTCGGCCCACTGGAACTTGTGCTGGTTGTAGTTGATGTTGGCGCCGTAGCTCCAATCCTCGGCCGGAATGCCGATATTGCCGTTCCACCACCCTTTGCGAACATCGGTGTCGGGAATCTGGGCATAGAGCCAGTTGCTGATGCACTTGGGCGTCTCGGCCGCATAGTAGACATCGGTACAGGCGTCCATGTTGGAGAAGAACGACGCATAGACGGTGGACTGCTCCGAGAGCATCTCCGCGCCCCACAGCACCGAACTCGACGCCACGGAGTTGAACGGCGTCTTGCCCGTGGTCCAGTTCTTCGTCGCATCGTCGAACGTACCCTTCACGACCGTGGCGTCGGTCATGCTGAGCAGCGAACGCCCCGGTTTCTTCATCGCCTCGGCAGCGGCTTCGGCAGCCGTCGCCCAGTCGTTCTGCACCAGCGCGACGCGGGCCTTGAGCAGGCTCGTGGCGTAGTAGTCGAGGTTGGAAATGTGCTCCTGCGCGATGCCGCACTCCTCGAAGCGCGTCAGGGCCGCCGTCAGGTCGTCGTTGATCTGCGTGTAGACCTGCTCCACCGTTCCGCGCCCCTTGCCTTTCGAAGCGCTGGTCGTGGGTTCGGTGTACACCGGCACCCCGGGCCACGTCTCATGTTTCTTGTAGGTCTGCTGGAACGACTGGATCAGCATGAAGTAGGCGAACGCCCGGGCGGCATAAGCCTGCGCCATGACGCACTTCAGTTCGTTCTCGTCGCCCGCGGCGGTGTGCTCGACCGATAGAATATAGTTGACGTTGCTGATGATCTCGTAAAAATATTTCCACGTGAAATAGCTGCGCCAGATCTTGCTGGTGTAGCGCACACGGGCCTCGTAGTTGTAGTCCTTCCAGAACCATCCGGGGCCCTGGGCCGTCTGGATCATATCGTCGCCCATCACCTCGGCGCACAGCGTCACGGCCATGTTGCCGAAGCACTGATGGGCGTTGGCCGTCACGAAGTCGATGCGGTTATACATCGTCGAATAGACCCCGTTCATGGCCACCTTGACGGCGTTGACATCCTTGAGGATCAAACTTTTGTCCACCTCGTTCGACGGAGCGGTCTCCATCAGGTCGCCGCAGCCGGACAGCCCGGCGCAGGCCGCGAGGCAAAGGAGTATGCAGTTGATTTTTTTCATCGCGGTTTAGAATTTTAAGTCCACGCCCAGCGTGAACGTGCGGTTGGGCGTATAGGAATAGGAGGTCGATCCCGTGAAGCTGGCCTGCGGGTTCATGCCCTTCAGATGGGTGAAGATCCACGGACTGTCGGCCGCGAGGTAGATGCGCAGCGACTCGATGCCGACCTTGCCCAGCAGCTGCTTCGGCAGGCTGTAACCCAGCGAGATGTTCTTCACGGCGAAATACGAGGCGTCGATCAGGTAACGGTCGGTGATCTGCGTCGAAGCGGTGGTCGTCGTGCGCGGCACGTCGGTCCGCTGCCCCGGGGCGGTCCACGTGCGCAGGGCGTTGCGGTGGTAGGTCTGCCCGACGAACGAAGGCTCCATCAGGGCGTTGTAGATCGAGTCGTAGATCTTGCCGCCGAGCGAATAGGTGAACAACAGCCCCAGGTCGAAGCCGCGGAATTTCAGCGACGAGGAGATCGAACCGTAGATGTCGGGAATACGGCTGCCTTGCAGGTATTTGCAGCTGGCGGCCACCGTGGCGTCGTTGGTCACGTACTCCGAACCGGGCTTCATGCTGCCGTCGGCGTTCTTCTCATAGGCCCAGTAGAGCTGCTCGCCGGTGGTCGGATCGACGCCCGCGCTCTTGGACATGTAGAAGGTGTTGATCTCCTGCCCCTCGCGGATGATGTAGACGCCGTTGACGATGTCCTCGCCGTTGCCGGTGAGCTTCAGAACCTTGTTTTTCAGCGTGGAGCCCATCACCGTGACGTTCCAGCGCCAGTCGCGCGTCGTGACGATGTCGGCGCCCAGCGTGATGTCGAAACCGCGGTTGACGATGCTGCCCACATTGGCGTAATAGCCCGGGAAGCCGAGCGAAATGGCCATCGGGTACTCCAGCAGCAGATCGGTGGTCTTGCGGTTATACCACTCGACGGTGCCCGTAAGGCGGTCGAACAGGCGGAATTCGACGCCGACGTTCAGGTTGCCGTTCTTCTCCCACGTCACGTCCCGGTTCTCGATCGAGTTGATGACCGCACCCGACTGGTTGGCGTTCGGATAGTTCATGTCGTAGAGCGACTGCCAGGCATAGTAGGAGCCGAGGTTGTCGTTGCCCTGCACGCCGTAGCTGGCTTTGAGCGTGATATTGTCGATCCAGCTCACGTCGCTCAGGAATTTCTCCTGCGAGATGCGCCACGAAGCCCCCACCGACCAGAAGGCTCCCCAGCGGTTCTCCTTCTTGAAACGCGACGAGGCGTCCATGCGGAAGCTCGCCGAGAGATAGTAGCGGTCGGAGAAGTCGTAGTTGACGCGGCACAGATAGGAGTTGATCGAATAGTTGTCGGACGCCGAATTGGCCTCGGCGAGCGTCGAACCCATGCCCAGATCGTCGTAGTCGGCGAAAGGGAAGCCCGTGCGCTCGGCGACGATATAGCGCATGTTGTAGTTGTAGAACTCGTGGCCCGCCATGACATCGAGGTTGTGCCGTCCGATCTGCGTCTTGTAGGACAGCAGCTGGTTCCACGTATAGCTCATCATGCGGCTGCTCTCCTTGGTGAGGCGCCCCGTGCCGGCGGCGTTGCCCGAAAAGGGATTGTAATTGGTCGTCTCGTAGGCGTTGACGTTGTCCACGCCGATATTGGAGGTGAATTTCAGCCCTTTCCAGTTGAAGCCCACATAGGCGCGGGTGCTGACGTTGTCGGTCAGCGTATAATAGTCGTCGTCGAAGAGCGTCGCCACCGAATTGCGGTTGTTCTGCGCTCCGGCCGGACGCGACGAACCGTAGTCGAAGACCTTCCGGCCCTCCTCGTAAACGGTGCTGCCATCGGGATTCTTCTTGTAGACCGGGTAGATCGGGGCCATCAGCATCGCGGAGTACCAGACATTGGTGTTGTTGGCCGTACCCTCCGAACCCAAGAACTGACTGTCGGTGTGCGCATAATTGACGTTGGCGCCGAAATCGAGCCACTTCTTGGGCGAGAAATCCGCGCCGACGCGCACCGTATAGCGCTCGAAACCAGTGGTCTTGAGCGTACCCTCCTCGTTGAGATAGCTCAGCGAAGCGAGATAGCGGCTGTTCTTGCCCGAGCCGTTGACCGAGACCTGATACTCCTGACGGATCGGGCATTCGGCCTCGGCCTCGTCGAGCCAGTTCTCACTGTATTTCTGACGGGCGTCCTTCACGATCTTTCCGTTCGGGTCGAAAAGCTGCCCGACCTCCTTGTCGTAGACATTATAGATATTGTCCGTGCCGAGAATCTGGCGCGCCAGCCGGTCGGCGGTCATCCCCGCTGCCACGGACGGAAGATAACCCTCCGTGTAGACCAGATCGTTGTAGCACGCCAGGTACATGTGCTCCATATATTCGCGGGCCGACATCGTGTTGTAGGAGGGAATGGCCCGCGAACTGACGCCCACCTTGGCGCTCAGGCTCACGCTGAGCGATTCGCCCCGTCCGGCGTTCTGCTTGGTCGTGATGAGGATCACGCCGTTGGCGCCGCGGGCCCCGTACAAGGCTCCGGCCGAAGCGTCCTTGAGCACCGACATGGACTCGATGTCGCTGCTGTTGATCGAATTCAGGTCGCCGTCGAACGGCACGCCGTCAACCACCAGCAGCGGGGAGTTCGAAGCGTTGATCGACCCGAAGCCGCGGATGCGCAGCTCGGCGCCGCTGCCCGGCTGTCCGCCGCCCGAGGTGGACATGACGCCCGCGACCTGTCCGTCGAGCATCTTGGTGACATCGGTCACGGGACGGTCTTTGAGCTTCTCGGCCGTGACGATCTCGGCCGAGCCGGTGAACGTCTCCTTCTTGGTCGTTCCGTAAGCCACGACGATCACCTCGTCGAGCACCTTGTTGTCGGCAGCCATCTTCACGTCGATCACGTCGGCCGCGCCGACCTTGTGCCGCTGGGTGGTCATGCCCAGGAACGAGAAGACGAGCGTCTGCCCCTGAGAGGCCTTAATCGTATAGTCGCCCTTGAGCCCGGTGACCGCAGCCGCGGTCCCGTTCTCCACCGTGACGGCGACGCCCACCACGGGCGATCCGTCGGCGGCATCGGTCACAGTGCCCCGCACCGTACGGGACTGGGCCCACACGGCGCAGATCGCCGCACAGGCTATGACTGTTGCCAGAAATCTCTTCATTTCATGCTGTTTTAAGCGGGTTTGAATTGCTGATAAAAGGGGTTGCCCGCCTGACAGGCCGGCAACCCCTCCGATTTCTACGCTTCCGGGGCGGTCATCACTCCTTGATGCAACGAACCGAAGAACCGTAAGGACGGTTGAGCCCCGTCTCGCTGGCCGGATTGCCCCACGCGAACAACTCCATAATGGCCAACGTGTTCTGACGAGTCGCCGTATGGTAGTTGGCACCACTGCCGACCCCGTTCAACACGCCGGTCACAACGTCTTTTTTACCAGTGAAAGGAAACCAGTACTCCTTGCCCGAATCGGCCTGCTTGTAACGGAAACCATTATCATTAACATAGTCGCAGTACCAAGGAGCAGTAGCATCATAAGCACCATCATCTTGCAAACCGCCTGTTTTCCTATATTCACTACGGAATCCCCACGGAGCACCCGCAACGGGAACCTTCCAGCCCTCGGGACACGGATCGTACTTGGTCTTGTAACCTGAAACGCCGCCCCACAGGTCATGGTCCTGACGCTGCGCGTCGTCGGTCAGCCAATCCTGTACGGGATACGACGAACTGGGTGCCGTATAAAAAATGGTCGGATTCTGAATAGCCAACTGAAGGTTGGTGCTCTCGTAGTCGCTCGACGGATAGGTCGGACGCTCCTCGCTGACCTCGCGCACCCGGTTGCCGTCGATGTCGTATTTGGCCACGTAAACCGAAGATTCCGTGCCGTCAGCATTTACGAACGGGTCCTTGCGGCCCCATTGGTAGAGCAGGCCGAGCGCACCGGCGCTGTATTTCTCAGCATTCCGGGCACCGAGGTTCCGGTCCATGAAGGTATAGCTCGTACCCGTCGATTTGTCGGTCCAGACGAACGGATCGCTCATCGGATCGTAGTCGGCGACCCAGACATGCCAGCTCCAAACGATCACGTCGTCGAGCTTGGCGGCCACGACGGCGTTGCCCGCAATCCCGGGGTTGAGCTGTACGACCACCACCTTTTCGGTGCTGTTCGCCGAAACGGACTTCACCATGCCCAGAGCGTCCTGCCATACGAGCGCGGCGTTGTTGAAATTGAGTTCCGTCGTCGAATTGCCCTCGACAGCCTTGATGGTCAGCGTGCTGCCCGGAGCCACGATGTAGCAGTTGGCGGCATTGGCTGCGATCGAGATCTCGACGATCGTCAGCGTCGCTTCGAGCTTCGCCGTGCGGTTGTGGTTGTCGGAGATGGTCATCGACAGCGCGAGCGTCGGGGTGAGAGCGGCCGGAGCCGTCACCTTGATCTTGCCCGAACTCTTGTCCGAACCCCATTCGCACGCGGCGCTCCAACCCGACGTGGCGGTCAGGGTCACGTCAGAAGCGATCGTGGCCGTGCCGATGCCCGTCACCGTAAAGGGCAGTTCGAACGAACCGCCGGGTTTGGTGGCCATCGACTTGATGTCGGCGCTCAGCGCGACGGCGAGTTTCTCCGAAGCCCCCACGGTCACCGAGGTCTGGGCCGTCGTCGAGCGGTTGTTCTTGCTGTCGGTGACGGTCAGCGTCACGGAGATCGTCTCACCGTCGGTAATCGCCGGAGCGGTAAACTCGACCGACCCCGAATAGTTGGCGTCGGTGGTGACGCTCGTCGCGGCAGCCGTATTGGAAGCCGAAGCGCTCAGAGCGAGCGTGGCGCCTTCGACTCCGGTCACGGTAAAGGGAAGCGACACGGTCCCGCCGGCCTCGACCGAGAAATTATCCGACGAAAAGATCGCTTTCAGTTCCCCGAGCTTCGGACCGTCGTCCGAATCGTCCGAGCCGCACGACACGATGGTCGCAGCCCCCGTCAGCAGCAATGCGGCAAGCAGGCTCTTGCCGAGTTTGTTGATTGAAATCATACGTATTTGAGTTAAAAAGGTTTTTGGAATCCGATCAGAGTTTCACACAGCGCACGGGAAGTTCGTAACCCTGAGAGTACCCGCCCGTATAATTGGTCGAGGTCGGCGAAACCGTCGTTCCGAACGAACGGAAATTAGCGGCATCTACCGTCGAAGTCCAGGCTCTTCCACAAGGATAGTTCGTACCGATGCCGTTCGAGTAACTACCGCCGTGGGCGATCTCACCCTGAGACGGGAACCAGAACTTCGTCGTGCCATCGGTCGAAATGTAACGTCCCAACTGGTCCTTGTTCGCCGGAGATTCGACACCTGCGGCAAAGACGATCTCCTTGGTCACAGCAGCATCGTTGTAGAATTTCCAGGCAGCCTGAGGAGCTACACGCCAACCCGCCGGACACGGGTCGTATTTGGTCTGCGTACCCGACTCGGCACCCCAGAGGTCCTTGATGACATCGGTGGCGATATTTGCCTTCACGGTGGTGAGCCAACTGTAATTGCCTCCGCTCACACCCGAATAATGGGTCAGCGGATTGGCGATCGAATTGGGAATGTTGTCCTCGGCGGCACAGGCTTCGACGGTGCGCGTCACCTCTTCGCCGGCCATGTCGTACATGGCCTTCAGCTTGCCTTCGTAATTCGAGGAGCCGAACGGGTCCTTGCGGCCCCACTGGTAGAACAGACCGTTGGAAAGGTCGCTGCCCGGCTGGTTGCTGACGGCACCCACATAGCGGTCCATCATCTTATAAGAGGTGCCGCTCTCGGAATCGGTCCAGGTCATGACGTTCGCATCGGGATCGAAATCGGCCACCCAAAGGTGGTAGCTCCACACGACGGCTCCGTCGGCGTTCTTGACGGCGACGACGGCATTGCCGCTCACACCGGATTTGAGGACTGCATAGACGCAGTTCTCTTCGGGAGCGGCGATGAGCTGCTCGACCATTCCGGCGACGTCCTGCCACAGGAGATCCGCCGTCTGGAAAACGGCCTTTTCGGTCGTGTTGCCGATATTTGCGGGGAATTTCACGAGAGCTCCGGGAGCTGCCACATAGCAGTTGGCGGGAGCGGTGATTTCGGTGAATCCGTCGATGAGTTTCGAGGATACGGCGACCGTTCCGGTTGCGGAACGCTGTGTTTTGGAATCGTCAACTTTGAGGGTGACGGTGACGGTAACGGGAGAAAGGATGAGATCGGGGGCCGTTACCGTGATGACTCCCGATCCGGGATCGGATTCGGAAAGAGTCGCTGCGACCGTGTATTCGGTCTTGTCGGCCGAAGCCGTGGCGGTCAGTTCGGCGTTTTTCGCCTCACCTACCGTAAAGGGTATTTCTAAATGCTGTCCCTGCTCGATTACATATTCATCCGCGAGGGGGGGGGAAATTCTGACGGTCAAATCCTTAATGGGATCTTCGTCGTCCTTGCACGAGGCAAAGAAGCCGGCGAGCAGCAACATCCCTGCGAAGGAAAGATTCTTGGCGATTTGTTTCATGACTCTTAGTTTTTATTACCGCCCGGTTTCTGAGGCGGCGCACTATATTCAGTCGGTACGGGGAAACCGTCGTCCGGTGCCCGGCATCCGGAACACCCCGCACACCGCCGAACCTCGTACCTAAATTTCGGGACCTTTTGATTACGATCTGTAATGAAAACCCGCCGTATTCCTACGAATCGCATGATATTCCGGCCTGTTTTTCGCACGGTTCGAAACACGAACGACCATCGTAACCCATTCGTTTACTTGCAAATATACAAATTTTTCAAGAATTTCAAAAAGAATGGCGCCGAATTTTCGGATGATAACCGGCCGGTTTGCGGCATCGCGGCGGCCTTTCGGAGCGTTCCGGTACCCGGAAGGCCGCCGCGGAGCCGGAAGCGTCAGAGTTCCAGCGGTTCGTAAGGCAGCCCCCAGGCGTCGGCGACGGGTTTGCAGACCACCTTGCCGCCGATGATGTTCAGACCCGAAGCCAGTTCGGGATTCTCCTTCGCAGCGCGCCGCCAGCCCTTGTCGGCCAGCTGGATGGCATAGGGAAGCGTGGCGTTGGTGAGCGCGAGGGTCGAGGTGCGGGGCACGGCGCCCGGGATATTGGCCACGCAGTAGTGGAGCATCCCATCGACATAATAAACGGGGTCTTCGTGGGTGGTGGGATGCGATGTCTCGAAGCAGCCGCCCTGGTCGATGGCCACGTCCACCATCACCGTGCCGGGCTCCATATCTTTCAGCATGTCACGCGTGACGAGTTTCGGGGCCTTGGCGCCCGGAATCAGCACCGAGCCGATCACCAGATCGGCGTGTTTCAGCTCCTGACGGATGTTGTATTCGGAGGACATCAGCGTCTTGACGTTCTTGGGCATCACGTCGGCCAGATAGGTCAGACGTTGCAGCGAGATGTCGCAGATCGTAACGTCGGCGCCCGTTCCGGCGGCCGTGCGCGCGGCGGCCGTACCGACCACCCCGGCGCCGATCACGAAGACCTTGGCGGGTTTCACCCCCGGGACGCCGCCCAGCAGCACGCCTTTGCCGCCGCGGGGTTTTTCGAGGAAATAACGCCCCTCCTGCGTCGCCATGCGGCCTGCGACCTCCGACATCGGAATCAGCAGCGGCAGCGAACGGTCGGCGCGTTCGACGGTTTCATAGGCGCAGCAGACGGCCCCGCTGTCGATCATGGCCCGCGTGAGGGGTTCGCTGCTGGCGAAATGGAAATAGGTGAAGACCAGCTGGTCACGGCGGATGAGTTTGTACTCGGGGGCGATCGGCTCCTTGACCTTGAGGATCATTTCGGCCCGGGCATAGACCTCTTCGATGGTGGGGAGCACCTCGGCCCCCACACCTATATAATCATCATCGGCAAAACCGCTGTTCACACCGGCCGAAGCCTGCACATAAACCTTGTGTCCCCGCTTCACGAACTCCTGAGCGCCCGCAGGGGTAAGAGCAATGCGATTCTCATTGTTCTTGATCTCTTTTGGAATACCGATAATCATGGTTTTGGAAGTTTTAGGGTTCTTTCGCCCTTACAAAATACGAATTTCATCGTAAAATCCAAAAAAACCGGACGTTTTTTTACGATCCGCTCAGAATCGGTAAGAGATTGTAAGATAGAACGAACGGGGCCACGCATAGGTGTAGCGCGTGGCATGGGGCGTGTAAAGGGTGTCGTCGCCCGGCCGGATGCGGCGCACACGTAACGATTCGTAACCGCCGTAGGGCGTATCGGCGTCGCCCAACAGGTTGCGCAGCATCAGCGCCGCGGTCAGCCGCGAGCGATCGAACCGGACGGTTTTGAAGAACGACGCATCCAGCGTAAAGGCGTCCGCCAGCCGCTCCTGCCGGGTGAAGGCGTCGAAAGCCTCGTGCGTGATGCCCGCCTGCCCGGCGATGCGGTCGGTGCGGCGCAGGGGCATCGGCTCGACGAAACGCCGTCCGGCGAAGCCTGCCGAAGCGCGGCATCCCCACCCTTTCGTCCCGAACCAGGCCAGTTCGGCCGCGGCGGTCAGCTGCGGAGCGCCTCCCGTCTCGCAGCCGCCCATGCGGCTGACGGCACGCATGTCCACGGCCGAATTGTCCACGTCGGAAATCACCGTGACGACCGGATCGCGGGCGTATTTGTAACGTCCCGCCGAGGCGGCCAGCGACAGCCGCCAGCGGTAGGACAACCGGATGTCGGCGGCGGCTTCGACACCGCAGGAGAGGCGTCCGATCCCGGTGACGGACATATCGCAGTAGACCGAGGCCATGTCGTCGTAATAGCGGCGCGTCTCGGTGCCGTCGAGCGTCAGCACGGCGAAGGCCGTGACCTGCAAATCGAGGACGGGGCCCGTGAGGCGCCAGCCGAGTTCGGCGGCGGAGGTGCGTTCGGGCACGGGATCGTCGATCGTGCGGTTGTTGTAAAGGGGCTGATAGAAGAGGTCCTCCGCTGCGGGTATCCGCGCGTCGGCCAGCAGGGCGGCTTCGAGGTAACAGCGCGGGGTGAAGGCCCAGCCGGCAAGGACCCGGAAAGCATAGGGCGTGAAGCGCATCACCCGCGAGCGTCCGTAGGACTGCGCCCCGGGAAAGAGCTCCTTTTCATAATAGCCCCGGCGGCTGACGGCCCCGCTGCCCAGCTCGGCGAAGAGATCGGCCCGGAAGCGGTCGGAGCGGTAGTCGGCCTGCACCCGGACCGAGGCCGTGCGGACGGTGAGCGCATAGTCGTAGCCGAAGCGGCCGCCCTCGCGGATCGTACGGTCGGGATGCCGCAGATCGTTCTGCAACAGATTGCTGTACGTGTCGTCATCGACCAGGAACCGGTCGATGTCGGTGACGTACTCCGCACCCAGCAGATCGCGCATCTGTTTGTAGGAACGGGTCGTCCCGCGCCGGAGGGCGACCCCGTAACGGAGTGTCAGCCGCGGGTCCGGATCGGTGGTGAAAAGTGCGTTCAGCGAGAGGTTGCAGAGCCGTTCGGCGCGGTCCTCCAACGCATAGACCGCGTGCCCTCCGGCCATGCGGTTGCGGCGGATCAGTTCGTCCCAGTCGATCTGCGTGAAGCGCGGGTCGTTCGAACGCCACGCCAGTTCGGTCTCCCGGTCGCCGGCGTAGCTCGGCAGGTAGCGGTAATTGTCGGGCATCGGCGTCCGGGCGTCGTACCAGTCGAGCACGCTGTATTTCGAAATGCCCGCCTCGACGCCGAAAGCCGCCGTGAACGAGGTCGCGGGCGACAGCGGAACGCCGTAGGTGACGACGGCCAGCGGGATCGTCTCGCGCCGCACGCGGGAGTTGCGGACCCGGCCGTCCTGAAATCCCCACGCAGGGTTGTAGAGCCGGTCGCCCGTCAGCGAAAAAGCCTCCTCGGAGGAGGAGAGGCGCGTGCCCCGCGTCGAGGGCGGCACGATGCAGAGCAGGGCGAGTTCGTGCCCCGGACCGAAGCGCCGCGCGAGGCGCAGTCCGGCGGTCAGGGCGTTGGTGAAGACCCCTTCGACGTGCATGTCGCGGCCCGTGCGGACATCGGCGGCGGCCGAAAGGCTCCATCCGCTGCCGAGGGTCCCGGAAGCGGCGACCCGGGCCCCGAAAAGATAGTTGCGGTCAGTGAAGCGCACCGAAGCGAAATAAGGTTGCAGCGGCTCCCCTTCCGGGAACCGGAACATCCTCACGCCGCCGGCAGGAGCCCACTCCCCGGGCGCCGCCGCAAGCCCCGCGCAACGCTCCTCTTCGGCCCCCAGCAGGCGCAGAAGCGGCAGATAACGATAGGACAAATCCACGCCCGAGAGCGACGTGCGCACGGCGCGGTGATCCAACCCGCGGCGCTTCCGCGCCACCTGCGGCAGATTGAAGTCGGTATGGTCGCCGTAGAGGTCCGAAACGCCCTGCACGGCGCGGTAGAAGATCGCGGAATCGGTCGCAAGCGTCTCGCGCAGCTCCTCGCGTTCGGCATAGGGATAGTATTCGTCGTCGGGATGCTGTGCCGCAGCTTGCAGGCCCGACAGCAAGAGGAACAGCAGACAGCAACGACTTTTCGGCATACTTTCACGACTTATCGAAAGACAAAGATAGCAAAAAATCGAATCGGATGCGGCGCGGAGAAACGGTGTGCCCCATAAAAGTGTCGTTGCGACACCGAAACCCGGCCGGGAACGAGGCGAGGAAAACACAAACCACCCGTGCGAAACGAATTTCGCACGGGCAGTTTCGGCGCGACCTCCGCCGGAGGCTACTCCGTCAGCGTCAGTTTCACTTTCCGGTCCTTGACGATCACATAGTAATCGCCCGTTTCGAGGAATCTCCGGCCGTCGCCGTCCGTGAAACTCAAATCCCGCTCGGGGTCGATCTCGAACCGGAAGAGATGCGTTTCGCCGCACCGGATCGGCTGTTTCTCGAAATGTTTCAGCTCCCGGACCGGACGCGAGATCGTGCACACCGGGTCCGACACGAACCAATGGACCGTTTCGGCTCCGTCCATCTTTCCGGTGTTGGTCACGGCGATCTCGACCGTCACTTTGTCACCGCGCCGGAACGTCACGGCCGACGGTTTCAGATCGCCGTATTCGAACGTGGTGTAGCTGAGCCCGTGGCCGAACCCGTACAGCGGCGTACTGGGAATGTCCTGATACTTGCCCTGATGCGTGCGTGCGCTCTGGCGGTGGTTATAATAAATAGGTATCTGGCCGGTCGAATAGGGAAAGGTCATCGCCAGCCGGCCCGACGGATTGATCCGTCCCGCGAGGATTCCCGCAAGCGGACCGCCGCCCCTCAGACCGGGCTGCCACATCTGGACGATGGCCGCGCTCAGCGGTTCGAGCCGGCACAGCTCCAACGGACGGCCGCTCGAAAGCACCAGCACGATCGGCTTGCCGGTCTTCGCCAGTTCGCGCGCCAGCCGTTCCTGAATTTCGGGCAGCGCGATCGAGGAGCGCGAAGCGTTCTCACCGCTCCAATCCCGCTTCTCGCCTAGACAAAGCACCACCACGTCGGCGGCGGACGCCGCGGCGACGGCCTCCCCGAAGCCGGAAGCATCCTCTCCGTCGAAGTTGCAGCCCTGGGCATAGAGCAGTTCCGCTTTGTCCCCGTATTCCGCTTCCAGTCCCGCGAAGACGCTCACCACGTCCTCCGCATCGCCTTTCGAGGACCACGATCCCAGCAGGTGATAACGGCTTTTGGCAATGGGACCGACGACCGCGATCCGGCGGACGCCTTTCAGCGGCAGCACGTCGCCTTCGTTCTTCAACAGCACCATCGACTCCGCGGCCAGCTCCTCGGCGATCCGGAGGCTCTCGGGCAACAGGAAACGTTCCTCTTCGGTCGAATCCGGAGTGTAGGGCCTTTCGAACAGTCCCAGCCGGAATTTCACCCGAAGCACCCGCCGGACGGCATCGTCGAGCTGCGCCTGCGAGACACGCCCCTCACGGACCAGTTCGGCCAGATGGGCGTCGTAACAGCGGTTCATCATATCCATTTCGAGTCCCGCGACGAAGGCTTTTTCAGCCGCCTCCTTCTTGTCGGCGGCAACGCCCTGGGACCTCAACTGCTGGATGGCGCCCCAATCCGACACGACGAACCCGTCGTGTCCCCACCGCTCTTTAAGCACCTCGGTCATGAGATAGCGGTTGGCCGATCCGGGAGTTCCGCTGATGTCGTTGAAACTGCTCATCACCGTTGCGGCTCCGGCCTTTATGCCCGCCTCGTAGGGCGGCAGGTAGGTATCCCAGAGCGTCTGCCGCGAAATCTCCGTGTACACGTAGTCGCGCCCCGCCTCCGAAGCGCCGTAACCTGCGAAATGTTTGAGGCAGGCAGCCACATGGCGGTCGTCCGACAGATCGTCGCCCTGATAGCCCTTCACCGTGGCCGCACCGAAGACCGCATTGGCGTAGGGGTCCTCGCCATAACCTTCGGCCACACGCCCCCAACGGGGATCGCGCGCCACGTCGATCATCGGGGAGAAGGTCCAGTCCACTCCCGACATCCGGGCCTCCTGCGCGGCGACCCCGGCGGCCTTTTCCACCAGACCGGGATTCCACGAACAAGCCTGCGCCAGCGAGATCGGATAGGTCGTGCGGAAACCGTGTATCACGTCGTGCCCGAAGAGAATCGGAATGCCGAGCCGCGACTCCTCCACGGCTTTGCGCTGCACCCGGTTCCTCAGTTCGGGGGAACTGCCGTAATAGATGAGCGAGCCGATTTCGGCCGGAATGTCGTTCACCGGATCGGCCATGTTGTTGGCGTTGTCGTTCCGGCCGAGCGTATATTGGTTGAGCTGCATGACCTTCTCTTCGAGGGTCATTCTCGACAGCAGGTCCCCGACGCGCTCCTCGACGGGACGGGACGCGTCCTTGTAAACGGGTATGCGTCCGTGTGTTTTCTGTGCCCGGGCTCCGGCCACGGAGACCGCCGCCAGGCAGAGGATAAGGATCTTTTTCATTCGGTCGTATTGATTATTCGTACTGATTATTTGAACACGGGTTTGTCCGAAAGACGCATCGCCGCATCCGGATCGTTGTTCCTGATGTCGAAAACGACGATCCGGTTCCCTTTCGGTTCCAGAACGTCGTCCGGAATCCGGATCGACTGCTGCTTCTCCTCGTCCCAGAAGGCGCCCAGGTAACGGCCGTTGATCCACACCTCGCCCATCCCCCATCCCGACACGTCGAGATAGACGCCGTTTCCGGCCGCACAGTCGAAATACCCACGGCGGAAGCAGGGAACGTTGCAGGGCCCCAGAGGACCGAAATCGAGCGACTCCGTGTCGGCATCGCGGACTTCGAGCGGCGTGATCCTCCAGCCGGCGACCTCTTCGCCGCCGAGACGGACGCTGCCGAACAACCCTTTCGAATTGTCGAGGATCTCCGGACCGTAGGTGATGCGGCCGATATTCTCCACATAGAGTTGCAGCGCATGAGATCCCGCTTCGGCATGCAGCGTCAGCGTTTTCCGGCTGTCCGTCATCGTACCCCGGAACTCCCCGTCGAGATACACCGCGGCATAGTCCCGCACGTTCGCCAGCTCCAATTCCGCATCGCCTCCGGGAAGCGTCACCTCCGCTTCATAGAGCACATAGCCGAACTCCATCCCGAGATCGTTCATCGGAAGCGGTTCGTCGGATTCGACGGACTCGCCGAAAACCTGCGTCAGCAGAGCGCTTCCGGTCATTTTCAGCTCCTGCGCCCCTCCGACGAGAGCCGTCAGCAAAAAGCCGCAGAGCAGTATCGTCTTTCTGTTCATGCGATTCACGGTTTATCGGACGAAGGAACGGATGAACGATTCGTCCAGCTCGACCTGAGGATCGAAACGATCGCTCCGGACGTATTTGTCGATGCTTTCGAGCAGCTGGCGCGTCGCGGGACGCTCGTCGAGTTTCTTCCGGGTATCGACGGCCAGCACGAGCAGCCGGCCGCCGCCGACGCGGGCTTCGAAGCCGATGCCCAGCTTTTCGTTGTTGTCGAAACTGTCGATCACCTGGATAAACGGACAGAGTTCGCGCGGCGTCTGCTGCATCTCAATCACCTTGGCATTTTCCAGAATGTCCCACCACTGCCAGTCGGTGTGGTACGATGTCGGGAAATCGGCGAATACCGGTTCGTCGGCATGGATCAGACAGCCGATGGTCATAGGCGCCCAAGCGAACATGATCGGATTCCAGAAATGGTTGTGGAAAGTCGATTTACGCCCTTTGACCTTGCCCGGCGCAGGGGTGAAGACCACCTTTTTCCCGGCGGCCAGATACGATTTCGCCCGGTCGTCGAACTCCGTCGTATAGAGCACGTCGTCGTCCGACCGCATCAGCGACGGATTGCGCGGGAAGACCCAGATGTCCCAGCTGTTGCCGATCTCCCCGCCGACGCTCAGATGCACGGTCATTTTCTGCGCTCCCTCCACCTTGTTCAGGGGGATCGAGAACTCCCCGACCGGGAAAACGCCATCGACGCCGACGGTCTGCGTTTTCAGCGATCCCCTGGCGACGGTCTTTCCGGCGCTGTCGGTCATCGACCAGCGGATTTTCGCATTCCGGAGGGCCGAGCCGCTGAAATTGTACACCTCGGCTTTCGCCGTGAAGGTCTCATCGCAGAACCACGCGCTTTTCGGATAGCGCAGCAGAGCCACCGTCGGAGCGCAGAACGCCCGCCAGTCCTCGGGCGTCACCAGCCCTTTGGAATCCCAGAACGGATCGAGCACACCCACCGGAGCATAGCCCTGCCCCGGAAAATCGTTGAGCGACAGCAGCTGGAATCCGGCCGACTTGGACGAACGGAGCAGCGCCTCGATCACGGCCTTGTACTCCACGACGGTCAGCGCTCCCGACGCCCGGAAGAAATCGTGGGCCTGATCGAGCATCCCGTTCGCCTCCAATATTTCGCGCCACAGCTCGAAATTCCGGGCCTGCACCGGCCCCGTGAACTTCTCGATCTCCCGGAAATCGGGATATACGCACCGCTGTCCCGACTCGTGGGAAATGACGGGCACGTCCACATCCGACTCGACGCTGCGGTCCCAGTCGGTCGAAGGACGGCCTTCGTACACCTTCACGGGCCCCTTGTTGGTCTGCTGCGAAACGTAATACTGGTCGGAAGGCACCCGTGTGCGGGCGGTCGAACCGCTGTAAAGATGGCGCGTGTCGAGTTTGCGCCCGTCGGAGGTCAGCTCCTCGATGAAGTCGAAATTGCCGGTGATCTCGTTGCCGTTGCAGTAGAGCACGAACGACGGATGGTTGCCGTATTCGCGGAGGATCGCCCGCATTTCACGCCGGAAAAAGTCGTAGCGCGCCTCGTCGGGCTCGGCATCCTTGCCCCACATGGGCATTTCGATCTCGAAATAGACGCCGTACTTGTCGGCCATGCGGAAAGCGGCGGCCGGAGGACACCACGAATGGAAACGGACGTGGTTCAAGCCGTACTCCTTGACGATCCGCATGATCCGCTCCCACTCGGCATCGTCGAGCGGCGCGTGTCCCGTTTTCGGGAAAACGGCGTTCTCGACCGTACCCCGCAGGTGGATCGGACGGCCGTTCAGCAGCACATGGTTGCGGCCCTGAGCCACCTCGCGCAGGCCGAACACAACCGATTTTTCATGCTCGCAGGCTCGTCCGCCGACGGTCGTCGCCAGCCGGCACGTCACCGTATAAAGATTCGGATCGAATTCGTCCCACAGTTTCGCATCCCGCCCCAGCGGAATGCGTTCCGTCAGGTCTGCCGTCTCCCCGTCGCCGCTCACGGGCACTTCCCGGGTCAGTTCGAGCCCGTTCCCCGAGACGGTGAACAGCGCCTTGCCTTCGAACGGCTTCCGGGTATGGTTGGCGATCGTCATCCGCACCTCGACGCTCCGGTCCGAAATGCGCGGGTAAAGCTGCATGTCCTCGACGAAGACCGGGTCCACGGCCACCAGTTTCATTTCGCCGAGAATGCCGTTCCAGTTGATCTGCGTGAACTCCGTATGGGCGTGGTCCCACTTGTGGGTATTGTACTGGAAGCGGTTGTCGATGCACACCGTGATACGGTGCGTCTTTCCCGGAGTGACGAAATCGGTCAGGTCGTGGTTGTGCGGAACGCTGATATAGTCGATGCGGCTCACCTCCTTGGTGTCCACCCACACCGAACTGAGCCAGTGCGTACGTTCGAAATAGAGGAAGATGCGCTTGCCCTTCCAGTCGGCGGGAAACTCGATGTCGCGCTGGTACCACGCCGGACCCATATACTCGTAGACGCGCGTCAGGCGATCGACATGCCGGTAGGGAGATTCATACCCGATCTTGTAGTCGTCGGTGATGCCGGGAAGCGTGATCGTCTCTTGAAGTTCATGGTTGTACCTGGGCGAAAGCGATCCTCGGCGGAAATCCATCACGTCCGTCTGGAACCGCCACTCTCCCGAAAGGTCCACTTCGCAGGTCTGCGCGGACGCCGAAGGGAAAGTTTCCAGGAACACGATGGCAAGGAACAGTTTTAGAAACCGGTTTTTCATGTATCGTCGTTTGTTTTAGGGTTATTTCAAATAGTTGTCGGCAAACTTCACGAATTGCCGCCAGTCGTAAAGCGTGATGTCGTGGCCGCCCGAACGGACGTGGTAACCGATCCGGCCCGACATGCAGGGTTCGTCGGCCGGCGGCGGCTCCGTGCCGTAAAGCCCCTCCGATCCGAACAGCTCGTAGACGGGAGTGGCATGGACTCCCGCGAGAAACTCGCCTTTCACGTCGGCCCACTTGTCCTCGGCCGCACTCGCTATGTAAACCGGACGGGGAGCTATCAGTGCGATGAGTTCGTGCTGGTCCACGGGCAGCGCGTCCTCGTCGCCGGCGTAGCGTTTGTAATTGTCGCAGAACCAGTGCGGGAAAAGCCGGTTTATCCGGGCCACCGTCTCCGCATACCGACGCCGGGCCAATGCCGCGCCTCCGCACCCCGAATCGTTGGAAACGACCAGGGCGAAACGCGTATCGACGGCTCCCGCCCACAGCGCGGCCTTCCCGAGGCGCGAATGACCGATGACCGCCACGCGCCCGGCATCGACATCCTCGTCGGTTTCGAGGTAATCCATCGCCCGGCTGAGCCCCCAGGCCCATGCGGCGATCGTACCCCATTCGTCGGGAGCAGGACGGGTCTGGCCGTCGCGGTAGAACAACGGATGGACGCCGTTTTGGAAGCCGTCGTCGTAATCGGGATCTATGTCGCCGCGGTAGACGGTCGCCAGCCCGTAGCCGTTGGCGATCAGCATCTCGACCGGCCAGCGCGAAGCCGCCGCAGCCCGCGGAAATCCCTCGGAGGGGCCTTTCCCCGGCTCCGTCCGAAGCGTCGAGGGCGTGACGAGCGGATCGTCGCAAATCGTATGGTTGCCCTTGAAATTCAGCCCGAGGAACACCGGAACGGCATCCGTGCGTTTGTTGGGCACGTACAGCAGGAGGGTCATGAAGTGTTCTTCGTCGTCGGTGAAATAGACCGCGATCTCCTTCCGGGTGGCCATGTTGCTCAGGGCGTAACGGTCTTCGCTCAGCACTTCGAAATGCACTCCTTCGGGACGCCCGGGCGCCTTTCCGTAGATCTGCGACTCGAACAGGGCGAGGAGTTCGGGACGGCGTTCGGACATCCAGCCTTCGGTGTCGGCGACCCTCCGGCCGTCGGACATCGTCAACGGATCGGGCAGCGTGTAGGCCGGAACCCGTGATTCGTCGTAATTCATCGCCGGCTCCTGCGCCCGGACGCCCGACACGCCCAGACAACACAACAACAGCGCGTATTTGTGAAAGAGTCTCATGACTGCAATCTGCGTTTGAGGCGGGTGAGGGCCTCCAGGTAATAATAGTCCGCATAGGTCAGCGGCACGTCCACCTCGGACGAGAAGGGATAGGCCCCCGTGGAGTGCATGAGAATGAAATCCCCGTTGGTCCCCTCCGGTGCGGTATATTCCGGCGAAGCCAGACTGCGGATCTGCTTTTCGGCGAAAGCCAGGTATTCGTCCGCCTCGGCGCCCTCTGCGAAACCGCTCAGTTCGATCAGCGCCGAAGCCATGATCGCCGCGGCCGAAGCATCGCGGGGCGTGTCGGGAATCTCCGGAGAATCGAAATCCCAGTAGGGAACCCCGTCGGCCGGCATATTCGGATGGTTCAGAAGGAACGCCGCGATGCGGCGGGCCTGTTGCAGATAACGTTCCTCCCCCGTCAGACGGAACATGCAGGTGTAGCCGTAGAGCCCCCACGCCTGTCCGCGGCTCCATGCCGAATCGTCGGAGAAGCCCTGATGGGTCTGCCGGACATGGGGTTTGCCCGAAACCGTGTCGTAGGAGACCACGTGCCACGAACTGAAATCGGGGCGGTAATGATATTCCATCGTCTTGTCGGCGTGCGAAACCGCCATCTCCCGGAAGGATTCGTCGCCCGAATAACCGGCCGCCCACAGCAGGAGTTCGAGGTTCATCATGTTGTCGATGATGACCGGGTACTGCCACTTGTCGCGGTTGTGGTCCCACGAGCGGATCAGACCCACTTCCGGCTTGAAACGCGTCGCCAGCGACCGGGCTCCGGTGAGCAGCACCTCTTCGTAGGACTTGTCCCCGGTGAGGCGCAGTCCGTTGCCGAAACTGCAATACAGCATGAATCCCACGTCGTGGTTGTCGGTCGTATACTTCTCGCGTTCGACGCGCGCGGTGTACATCCGGGCGTATTCCAAAACCTTCGGATCGCGGCTGTTTTCATACACGTACCACAGCGTTCCCGGAAAAAATCCGCTGCACCACCAGCGCGAATCCGACGAAACGTCCTCGTCGTTCTCCCACGTGCGCGGCAGGCGGCCTTCGCGGCCGCTGTACTTTTCGGCCATCAGCAGCACCTGCCGCTCGGCCCGGGCCAGCGCCTCGTCCACGACCTCCGCCAGCGGTTTTTCCCGGCCGCCGCAACCCGCGAACAGCGCGGACAGCCCCATACATAGCAATATCTTCTTCATCGTCTTGTATTTTTAGCGTTTATCGTAATAGGCTTTCATCAGATACCACGCTTTCTTGCGGTATCCCCGGTCCGAAACCAGCCCCTTGCGGTTCCAGCCCTCCTGATTCGTGGGATGGAACCGGAACGGCGAACGGAAATCGAAGAGAATCCACGGCGACACGCCCCGCAGGTTGGGAATGTTCTCGAACATGCAGAGGTTGTCCCGGTAAAGGGCCTCCTGATACTCTTCGCTCCACGAACTGGCCGTATCGGCCGCGCCGTGCTGTCCGTAAAGGGCCTCGCCGCCGAATTCGGAGATGATGAGCGGTTTCCCCCGCGCAACGTCCCACACAGCCCGATCGGGCGTGACGGGCCACGGATGGTACCAGCCCATGTATTTGTTGACCGCCACGACATCCAGCGCCTCGATGAACGGATCGTCCATCACGAACAGCTGACGGTCGCGGTCGAACCGCACCAGATCGAAAGCCGCGACGATCAGCCGCGTGTCGTCCAACTCCCGGCAGCAGGAGATCAGGTAGCGGAGAAATTCATTGCGGGGTTCCGACGGCTGCGTCTCGTTGGCCACACCCCAGAAAGTCAGCGCGCAGCGGTTTCTGTCGCGTCCGACCATCTCGCGGATCATGCGGCCCGCCTTCTGCCGGGTGGCGTCGTTGGCGAAGTCGATGCCCTGCCAGACCGGAATCTCCTCCCAAAGCATGAAACCCATCTTTTCGGCCAGACGGACGATGTATTCGTTCTGAGGGTAGTGGGCCAGGCGGATCATGTTGCAGCCCAGCGCCCGAGCCTCGGACAACAGCATCACGGCGTCCGACTCGGAGAACGCGCGGCCCATGCGCTGCGGTATCTCCTCGTGGAAGCTGACCGATTTGAGGAACACGGGCGCGCCGTTGAGATAAATGTCCTCGCCCTCGACCCGCACGTTGCGGAAACCGATCATCTCCTCGACCCGGTCGCGGCCCGCGGAGACGATCACCCGGTAGAGTTTCGGGTCCTCGGGCGACCAGCGTTTCAGGCTCTTCACCCGGAACGAAAGCGCCGCCGCACCCCGTTCGTCGGCGGAAGCCGTCTCCCGGACTTTCAGTTCGGGAATCTCGACCAGCACGGAGGTCCCGGCAGGAGCCCCCGACAACCGGACATCGGCGCTGATCCGGTCGGCGGAATCCTTGTCGAGACGAATGAAATAGTCCTCGACGAAGGCTTCGGGAACGCTGACGAGCGACACGTCGCGCGTGATGCCGCCGTAATTCCACCAGTCGAAAGCCATTGCCGGAATGGCATCGGGCGTGCGCGTGTTGTTCACCTCCACGGCGAGGAAATTATCCGCCGGTTTCAGTCTGCCGGTCACCTCGATTCGGAAAGGCGTGAAACCGCCCTCGTGGCTCCCGATCTCCTCGCCGTTGAGATAGACCCGGCAACGGTAGCTTACGGCCCCGAAATGGAGGAACAGCCGCCGTCCGTCCTGCCGCGGAGCGTCGAACCGCCGGGCGTACCAGACCGTACCTTCGTAGTATTTCAGTTCGGGCGTCTGGGAGTTCCAGTCCGAGGGAACATCCAGCCGCAGCCCGTTTTCGAACGCATATTCGTAAAAATCGGTTTTCCCCTCGGGTTTGCGGTTCAGGTAAATCTTGTTCTTGCGTCCCTGATCGTAGAGATCGACGATGGCGTCCCATTTCCCGTTCAGCGACTGCATCTCGCGTCCGTAAACGTTGGCGATAAGGTCCTGCGCCCGAACTCCCGTCACCGCGAGGAACGACAGGGCGAGCGTTATTGCAAATTTTGTCAGCGTTTTCATGTTCGTTTCAGATTCGTAAATTCAGGGTTTCGGTTTACGGATTATCTCATAACGGTACATCGCATAGTCGTCGGGCGACGGCAGTTCCACTTCCAGCTCTCCGCGGCGGCCAGCCTTCCGCACGGCAGCCTTCCCGCTGCCCAGCACGGGCGTCAGCCGCACCGTCGCCCCCTCCGGCAGCCACGTTCCGATACGGGTCCGCCGGTCGGGATGCTGCTCGCGGAAGAAGATGAAATAGCCCCGGTCGCCGTTCAGCGACTGGAATCCGGTCCACGACCGTCCCGACGGTTCGTCGCCCACGGGCAGGATCACCCCGCTGTGGAAATCGTGCTGCACCTCCTTGTAACGTCCGATCTCCCGGCCGAGGGCCAGCGCCTCGTCGGGAAGCCCTCCCGCCTCCATCCAGGCCAGCGGCTGCCCGGCCATCGTCACGGCGAAAAGGTATCCGAAACCGTAGTTCGCCGGAGCGAAGCGGTCGCCGGCATATTTTCCGGCATTGCGCCACTTGTTCAGGAATTCGATCTGCAACCGCTCGGCAGGGACGTATTTCGACAGCATCCACAGGTTGCGCAGCGTCCAGTAAGGGTAATAGTTCTGCCAGTCGGTATAGCGGTTTTCGAGGAAAACGTTGCCGTACTCGTTGAACATGTGGTAACCTCCGCGGCGACCGGCCGTGGCGTCGAGGTTGAACACCACCCTGCCGTCCGTTTCGGCCAGCACCCGGTCGAACAACCGCCGCAGGTTGGCCTCGGCGCGTTTGTCGGGAATCGCAAGACCGTCGATCTTGAAGGTGCGGATGCCGTATTCGTCATGCAGGGCGATCATCGCCCGGGCGTCCTTCTCCCAGTCGGCATAGCCGTCCTGCACGCTCGGATTGAACCAGAGGCAGATCTCCACCCCCAGCTCCCGACCCAGTTCCACGACGGAATGCAGACCGTTCGGATACTTCTCCGGATCGGGTTTCCAATAGTCGGGATTGTCCCAGATGTTCCGGAACGAGCCTTTCGCCACCGCCGAATTGGGGCTTTTGCCGACCTGCCAGCCGTCGTCGATCTGAAAATGCGTGATGCCGAGGCGTGCGGCCCGCCGGACCTCCTCCAGACAAAAGCGTTCGTTGACCTTCGTATCCTGACTGCGGTCGCCCCACGTGTTCATCATCACCATCTCGTCGCGCCCCGGGAGCTGTTTCCGCAGCTGTTTCTGATAGCTCCGCAGAGCGGTCAGCTGCTCCAGCTCCCCGCCCGACCAGACGCCGACGACGCATCCGTAGGCCCTCATCCACTCCCCGCCGTCGAGGTCCCGCTCCGTAAGACCGAGCCCCGAAACCGTGAAATTCCCGAATTCGGCCGTGAAATCGTAACCCTGATAGGCCGGCTGCACGTTCGAACAGGGAGCCTCTTTCAGGAAAAAGAAGCCCCGGTCGTTCTCCCCGCTGCGGGCGAATAGCAGATTGCCCCGGTAGTGGTTCTTCCGGTAAGGGATCACGTCGGTCTCGAAGACCAGATTGTTGTTCCAGTCCGTAACGTCCTGAAACTCGACGATCCGCGTCTGCCAATGAAACCCGCCGGGATTGAACCGGTCGAGCACGTTCGAACTCCCGAGCGCACACATATCCTCTTTCGACTCGATGTTCTTCCGGTCGCCGAGGTTCGCGGCACGGTCGCCGGCAAGCGCTCCGGCGGCGCGTCCTTTCAGGTAGGTGTCGCAGGCAATGGCCGGAGTATCCCCGTAAATCCGGTAGACCCGCCGGACGACAAGCGCGCCCAGCGAAAATTCCACGGTCGTTTCCAGGTATTCCGGATGGATTACGGTCTCGCCGATCCGGGCCGACGAATACGTTCCGGCAGAGGCTTCGGCATCGCCGGGAATCTCGAAATCGGGCGCCGGAGTGCGGTTCAGCCACACCTGCCCCGACGACTTGTCGGTCAGGCTGTACGTCACGAGGTTTCCGCCGTTCCAGACGAATTTCCGCTCGATCCGGGAGTTGCCGATCGTCAGGGTGTCGTTTCGCAGACGGCTGTAACAATCGTCCTGTGCAAATGCACAGGCGCCGCACAACAGCGCCGCGGCAAGTATCGGGAATGTGTGTTTCATCGTTTCTGAAAAATCCGTTTCGTCGTCGTTTTCAATCGTTGCGCAATGCGCGGGGAGCCTTCAGCGAAGCTCCCTGGTTGAATCGCTGGTTGTCGGGAACGTCCTTCCTGCCGACGCCTTCGCGCATCAGCGATCGCAGTTCGTCCAGATGCCGCTGATAGACCCCGCGGGGCGAGGTTCCGTATTTCCGGCACAGCGAAGCCGCCATGCCGACCACTTCGCCCATCATGCCCGTCGTGCGCATCACGCGCACGGAGCCCAGCGCCACGTGCGTCACGCTGATATTTCTCCCGGCCATGAACAGATTGTCCACGTTGCGGGAATAGAGGCACCGGTAAGGCACGGCATAGGGATAGATATGGACGTGCTTCGTGGCCGCCTTGAACTCCCGGCCCGGGAAGCGCACGGAATTGAGCGAGTCGGGGAAATGCAGGTCGAGGTCCCAGGTCGTGGCGAAAGAGGCGTCTTCGTGGAAGACGTGTTTGTCGATGTCGTCCTGTTTCAGCACGTAATCGCCAAGCAGCCTGCGCGATTCGCGTTTGCCGGCGACGTAGGCCACCCAGCCCAGTTCGCGGTTGCGGAATTCGCCGTTGTCACGGAGTCCGTTTTTCAGGAAACTCCAATTCGAATAGACCACCAGCAGACCGTAGTCGCGGATGCGTTCGAAATCGGCGATCTGGTCGAGATTCATGCCGGTTTCCCATTTCCACTCGCCCATCGTCACCTTCTCGCAGTTCGTTTCGTCGAACCTCAGACCATAGCTGAACACCGGAAAATCCGTCTTTTTACCCGCATCGACCGAGTACCACTGCACCGACGAACCCATCGTCATCCTGTCGGCGGCCGCAGGGGCCAGCTCCTCGCCGAATTCGTCCCGGCTCTCGCGGCCCATCCGGAAATCGGCCCCGGCCAGAAACCCGACCGTGCCGTCGCCCGTACAGTCGGCGAAAAGCGGCGCTTCGAGAAGCGTTTCCTCCCCGGTTTCGATGTGGCGGACGACCACCGAAGCGATCCGGCCGCCGGTCGTGTTCACGGCAACGGCCCGACAGCCGGCGAACAGGGCGACGTTCTTTTCGGCGGCGATGAACTCCTCCTTTTTCGCATCCTCGTAGTTCCCGGCCGGCTGGGCGTTGCCGCCGCGCGAGTGGCCGAATTCGCGGATCATGCGCCCGAGCCCCTTGTTCGGGCCGACCTCGATGACACCGCCCAGATGTACGCGGACTTCGGAGCTGTTGTTGCCGCCCAGCACCGGACGGTCGTTGACCAGCGCGACCCGGCATCCCAGCCGCGAAGCCGACACCGCAGCACACATCCCGGCGATGCCTCCGCCCACCACGACGAAATCGAACGACTCCACGCGCTGCGGCGTATCGGGAATATGCAGCATCCTGCGACGGAAAGCCGCCAGCTCCCCGGAATCGGCAGGAGGCACATCCTCCTGATCCCGGGTGAAATAGACGGCGTCGCAGCGGCCGTCGAAGCCGGAAAAGTCGGTCAGCGAAACTTCGACCGGCCCCTTCCGGACAGCGACCCGTCCGGCATACTGCCACATCCACTCCCGGCCCCGGTTTCCCAGCACCTCGGGCAGCGTCCGTTTCCCCACCCGGAGGGAGAATCTCCCGGGGCCCTCGCCGTCGTACCAGGGAGCGACCCAGTTGAACGTCCGCACGTAGGCGTGATAAGTCCCGGATTCGGGGAATTCGACGGTCGTAACGGCATCCGCCACGGGTTTGCCCATGCCGTGTGCGATGAGATACGGCGATCCCATCAGATCCATGAACTGCTGATCGACGGACCAGCCGCCCTTGTCGCGGAAACTCTCGGCCTCGACCCAAACGCCGGTCCCGAAAGCCGTCGTCGAGGAGAGCAGCAACGCGGCGGCAAGCAAAACAACCCGTTTCATAACTTACCCGGCACTAATGGATCTGAACGTCGAGCAGTTTGACCCAACCTTCGGCGGTCTTTTCGTCGTTCACCGCCAGTTCGATGGCCGGAACGTTCTCCTTCGTCGTATCGACGATGGCGATGCCCCACGTATATTTTCCGGCGGGGAGATCGACGGCAGGCGTCTCGAACGTATAGGAGAAAGGTTTGCTCTCGACCCACGTCGAAGGCTCGCACTCCCCGTCAACGAAGACCCGCTGCGCCTTGCCCGAAGCGTCGAGCAGCGCATAGGCCACCTTGTATTTGTAGTTCCACTGCGGAAGGTTGTTCGGGAAATAGCCCCAACCCATGTTGCGCCAGCGCGAAGCGACCTTGACGCGGCTGCCGGCGTTCACCTGATCGGGAAGGGTCACCTGGTCGGGATAGAGGCGGTAACCGCCCTCGGAAACAAAACGCTGCACGAGGTTGAAAGCGTCGCCGAACCACGACTCGGTCTCCTGCCCCACGCGGAAGTCCATCATATTGACGTGCGCCTCGGCCGAAGAGTCGAATTCACCCTGGCGGACATCTTCGGGATGGCCCTGGCGATAGCCCGCCGGATCGTTCCAGTAGCTGTGGCTGCTGACGATGTAACCGCCCTCCATGATGATGGGGACCTTATAGCGCCATTGCGCGGCGATGGCCTTCTCCCAGGTGCTGTAACCCCAACTGGCGTTGTTCATGCCGAAGGCGTCGTGACGCAGGCAATAGCCGTTGGCCACGGACAAGGCGACCAAACTCTCGCTGTTCGGATTGGCCGTGCCCTCGCTCGTGGGATGTCCCAGCACGCGGTGGTAGTTGATAACGAGGGGGACCTGCGTGAAATACTTGGCATAGAGCTTCGTGATCCAGTCGAGCACCTCGCGCTTGACCGTCTCCGTATTCGCGTCAACGGCCGACACGTCGTCCTTGTTGTAGGCCACGCTGTGACCCTCGCCCCATTTCCCGAGGCCGTAGCCGTCAATGAACGAGGTGTTTTCCGGATCGTTGAATTCCGCGGCGAAAGCCTCGACGAACTTCTCGTAGTAACGCTGGAAAACCGGGTCCTGCGGCATGGGAGTCTTGCGGTCGGGGTACTTCGGCTCCGACATCGCATATTCGGCCCCGGCGTCGTAAACGAACTGGGGCGTGTTCGCTCCCTGATCGCGGCCGTCCACCACGACGCGGAACGCAATGGGAAGTTTCCGTTCGCGGGCCGCTTGAACCAGCTTGTAAATCTTCGAATCGGGATTCTTCCAGGCATATTCGCCGTCGGCGGGATTCAGCACGGACCATTTCGTGCGGATGTAGCAGGCGGAGGCATAGTCCGCCACCTTCACGTTCTTGCCCAGCAGAGGCACGTAGATCTCCTTGTCGAAATACGAAGGATCGTAGTCGGCACTCACATACATCACCCAGCCGTTCAGCGGATTGTGCAGCACCTGCGATTTGTTGTATGCGGGTTTCACGGTTACGCCGGCGATCTTGCCGCCGTCATCCTCCCCTCCGCCGCTGTCTTTCGAACATCCGCAGGAGGCGGAGCACAGAAACGCGGCCAAAAGGCAGGCCGTCATCAGATTTTTCATAGCAGTCATATCGTTTTTGAATTGATGGACAACATGTCGGAAAAACAGCGCCGTATCGTTCTGTCGGCCGGAACCCAGTATCCAGTCCGATACGGCGCTGTTTCAGATGGCCGCGGTCCTATTTGTTCCGCGCAAGGATCGTATTGTGCCGCAGATCGAAGATCAGCAGGTCGGAAGCGGGAATCGTGTAATACGAGTTACGCGTCTCGCCGTCGGCGCCGCCGTGCAGTTCGCTCTCCTTATCGAGCACCAGCGTGAGGTTCTGGCGTTTGCCGTCAGCCGTCAGCGGGTTGGTGAAGCAGTAAGCGTTGTTCTGGTTGTAGTCCACACCGCCGACCGTGAAATTCTGGGCCACGCAGAACTTCATGCCGCTGGACAATTTGGTGCCGTTATGCTCCTCGGCATCGTAGATCAGCACCTGGGGATCTGCAAGGCTCTGTTTCAGGTTGAGTTTGCGGACGCCCCAACCCGTACCGGCTCCGTAGGCCCAGAGGTCGAGCACCTCGATCGTCGTCTCGGGATTGGCCTCGGCACCGCTCGGACGGAACGTCACGGAAAGCGGTTTCAGGTCGGTCGCCGGCGAGTAGATGCGCACCTGCTTGTTCTCCATGTCGATCAGCAGACGGTAGTTGCCGGCGGCCGGAATGGCCCACGAAACGGGATCGTCCTGCATCTTCACGTCAACGAGTTCGCCGTCGCGGAGCGCACCGTTGCCGTCGCTCGGAACGATATAATAGGTCTGGCCCTCCAATTCGACGGGGATTTGGAGCTCGCCGATGCTCAGCGCACCGTACCACGCATAGAGGTTCGCATTCTCGACCGTCTTTTCGATCTCCGTGACGCTGCTGAGAGCCGTACCGGAGAGCGACACCTTGTCGGCGTCGAAGACATCGACCTTGATCGGGGTTACGGTCACCTCGACGGTCCGCACCTCGGGCATTTCATAAGTGGGACCGCCCGCATACTCCGCGATGACGCGGAACGCCAGCGTAAAGGTCTTGTTCACGGGCACTTTCCAGCGCTCGTTGGCCCAGTTGTTGAGCTGCTCGGAGGTGTAGCTCCGGCTGAATATTCCGTCGTCCTCGCTCGTCTCGATGGTCGTGGCCGAACCGAAGTTGTTGGTCAGCAGGTCCAGTTTGGTCTTGTAGGAGACCAGATACTCGTCGGACATCGGACGCGCCGGCGTCCAGTCGAAAGTGAGGACCGTAGCCGTCAGGTTGTTTTCGTCCAGAGCGATCTGGGAGGCGGAGGCGGTCAGTTCGAGGGTCTCCCTGACCGGGTCGCTGTCATGCTCGTACGGGTCCCACGCACAAGCCCACTGGCCGAGTGCCACAAGGGTCAGCAGCGATATGTTACATGCAAATTTCATCTTTTTCATAGCTGTTTTTTTCGTGTTTGCTGATAGGGTCCGGAAGCGTCCGGACACATTGCTTTTCTTGTTCGCCCGGAGGCGGGGCCGAAAACCGGTCGGACCGGTCATCAGCCCTCGTAGCCTTCGTAACCGGGGTTCTGCGGGAATTCTCCGGTGTTGGCGTCGCGGACAGCCTGCGGAATGGGCCACAGCACATGAAAATCCTGGATGAGGTCGCGCGCCTCAGGATTGTACTTCTTCACACGCTCGATCAGTTTGCCCGTGCGCACCAGCGTAAAGCGGCGGCTCTCCTCGCCGTACAATTCGCGGATACGCTCGTCGAGCAGGTAGTCCATCGTCATCTCGTCGTCGGAAACGTCGGCCACCTTGGCACGGCGGCGCACCTCGTTCACGGCATCGGCAGCCTTGTCGGGCATATTCTGACGCAGGTAGGCTTCGGCCAGCAGCAGATAGGTTTCAGCCAGGCGGAATTTCGTGCGGTCCTTGTACGAACCGGTGAGCTGCAAATTCTCCTCTTTTCCGAAAAAGAACTTTTTCAGCGCCGGGAAAAGCTGGGCCTGCGACCACGATTTGTCGTCGATGGGACATTTCTGGCCGAGTTTATTGGGCGTCAGCGGGTTGTTGTAGTACCAGTTGCGTTTGATGTTGTACTCCGAATTGCGGATGTCGCCGTCGTCGAAGATACCATCAGAAGAGATTGGTTTAGAGGAAATGATATTGCCATTCGTGTCTACTTCCTTAATCGTCTCGCCGTCGGTCGTGGCGTTCGTGCCCTTGACGCCGATCCACCATTTCAGCGGATAGATCTGCGCCAGACCGCGGCCGCCGAGCGAATCGGCCAGCGCAAAACCGTCGATAGCATGGTACTGGGGATTCCAGGCGCGGCGGGTCCAATCATCGGAGTTCGTGCCGCCGCCGACGGTGTTGTACTGGAACTGCATGACCCAAATGCTCTCGGTATTGCCGGCCGAACGGTTCTGGTTGTTTTCGAGGAACATATCGCTGAAATAGTCGCCGGGCTTGCTCTTGTCGGCACCGTAACGGCTCTTCACCAGGCTGTAATGCTTGCTGTCGATCACCTCCTGGGCATTCTCCTCGGCCAGCTTGTAATCGCCCTCAGCGCCGCGCAGCAGGTACATTTCGCTCAGCAGGTGGCGTGCGGCCCACGTCGTGAGCTTGCCCTCCTTCACCGCATCGGGATCTTCGGGAAGATGCTCCTTGGCGAATTTCAGGTCGTCGATGATGTGTCCCAGCACCTCGATCTTGGGGTCCCGCGAGAACGAAAGCAGGAAGGGTTTCTGGATGGTCTCGACCCAGGGCACGTCGCCATAGAGATAGACCAGCGTGCGATAGGCGTATGCACGGAAGAACCGCGCCTCGGCCTGATAGAGCTGTTTGTCGGTCGGATAATCCCAGTTGTCGTTCTTCTCGGAATAGATCAGCAGCTCGTTGGCCGAACCGATCAGGTTATAGGCCCAGTTCCAGTACGATCCGACGAAAAGCGTCGAGGGATTGAGCGTCAGCTCGGCGAACGGAACGAGCGAACCGTCGCGGACGGTGCCCATCCGGCAGAGATCGGTCGAAATCTGCAACACTTCGTAGGCGCAGGCACCGTTGTGCATGAAGGCACCCTGCTCGCCCCAAGTGTTGTACTCCGAACGGGCGATGGCATAGAGTCCCGTGGAGCCGACCTCGAAGCCCAGCGAACTGGTATAGGTGTTGTCGGGAGCCAACGAACTTTTCAAATCCTCTTCCAGAAAGGAGGTACAACCCGCAACGATTGCCAGAACCGAGCATGCGGCGCTGAGTTTGATATAATTCATCGTTTTCATAATCAGTTCTTACTTAAAAGGTTAAGGATAATCCCAACACATAGGAACGGGCGGTCGGGAACGATGCGAACCAGGTGTTGTCGTAGTTCAGCATCTGCCGCATGTTAGAGAAGGCGCACACGTTGTTCACGCTGAAATTGACATCGATGGCGCTCAGGCCGATCTTGCGGACGAATTTCTGGTTGACGCGGTAGCCCAGCGTGATGTTGCGCAGCTGCACGTAATTGAGCTTCTTGTAGTAGCCGTGGTCGAAAGAGGCCTGGTAGCCCGGCGAAACGACCTCCGCATCGGGAGTCTCCGGCGTCCAGTATCTCACGCCGTGGATGTAGTTGCCCGAACCGAACGTATACGAACCGATGTTGGCCACGTTGTCGGTCATCCATTTGCCGAAGACGCCGTTGAACAGGAACGAGAAGTAGAAATCCTTGTAGGTAAAACGGTTACCCATCGACATCGTGAAACTCGGCTGTTTGCTTCCGATGACTTTCCGGTCATTGGAGTCGATAACGCCGTTGCCGTCAACATCCTCCAATTTGGCGGCGCCGGGCGTGGCTCCCGTCTGATGAGCCACCTCCTTGCCGTCCTTGTCGGTGAAGGTGAACTCGTCGCCCTGCTGCCAGATGCCGATCATGTTCCAGTCGTAGTAGACCGACAGCGGCTTGCCGATGAACCACTTGTTGTTGATGTCGTCATTGCCGTCGCCGCGCAGTTCGACGATCTCGTCGCGGTTGAGCGAGAAGGTGAAATCGGTCTCCCAGCGGAAATTCGTCTTGCGGATATTCTGCGAATGGAGCGTCAACTCGATACCCTTGTTGCGGGTTTGTCCGACGTTGTAGAGAATCTTGCTGTAACCGTTCATGATAGGCACAGAGCGCGACATCAGCAGATCGTGCGTATTGGAAAGATACATGTCGATCGTACCGCCCAAGCGTCCGTTGAAAAACTGGAAGTCGATACCGAGGTTGGCCGTATAGGTCGTCTCCCACTTCAGGTCGGGGTTGCCGATGCCATCGCTCGGCAGATAGGCCGAGTTGGCGGCGCTGCCGCCGTCGCCCCAAATGTACTTGACGCCGTTGGTTGCGTAAAGACGGTCGAGCGACTGGTAGCGCGAAATGGCGTTGTTGCCGTTAGCGCCGTACGACAAGCGGATTTTCAGCATGTCGATCCACGAAGCGTTGTCCTTGATGAAACTCTCTTCGCCCAGATGCCAGGCTACGGCGGCCGAAGGGAAGAAGGCCCATTTATGATTTTCGGCGAATCCCGAGAACGAGTCGGCGCGTCCGGTCAGCGTCAGCAGATACTTGCTGTCGAATCCGTAGTTCACGCGGAACATGCCCGAAACGAAATTCTCCTTCCAATAGGACGAACCGATAGTGATCTTGTTTTCGGCGCCGTCCATCCGGTAGAAGCTCGAATCGTCGTTCACGAAGCCCTCGCCGCTCTGCGAAGCGCCCGTATACTGGGTTTCCTGCATGGAGAACAATCCCGTGAAGTCGATGTGGTGCTTTTTGAAATTGCGGTCGAATTTCAGCACGTTCTCCCACGTCCAGTCCGTCGTGTGATTGTTATCCAGTTCGGCGCGGCCGTCCACCTTCTTACCGGTCACGGTGTTGCGGCCGTAGTAGGTGCCGTTCAGCTGGCTGCGGTAGTTGTAGCCGAACTGCGAGCGGAACGAGAGCCCCTCGACGGGAAGTTTGATGTCGAGAAAACCGTTGGCCATGAAGTTGCGGCCCGTGCGTTTCTGATCGGCGTTGACATCCTTCATCGGGTTGGGCAGGTTCGAATAGTCCATCGGCTCCTCGTAATAACCGCCCGTCTCGTCCTTGTAGATGCCCCACGGGCTCTGCTTGATGGCGTGTTCGAGGTTCGGCGTCGCA
This sequence comes from Alistipes intestinihominis, assembly GCF_040095975.1. NCBI lineage: Bacteria > Pseudomonadati > Bacteroidota > Bacteroidia > Bacteroidales > Rikenellaceae > Alistipes > Alistipes intestinihominis. Next base: position 26,327 of record NZ_JBBMFL010000010.1, on the reverse strand, counting down.
CCGCCGCTCTCGCGGTTGACGAACTGCGTGGTGAGGCCCACCGACAACCAGTCGTTCATCGTCTGGTTGATGCTGGCGTAAACGGTCGTACGCTGATAATTCGAGTTGTAGACGACGCCGGGATTGTCCAAGTAGGAAACGGCGGCCATGTAGGTCGTCTTTTCACTGCCGCCCTGGAAGCTCAGCTGGTGGTCCATCGTGAAGACCGTGCGGAAAACATAGTCCTGCCAGTCGTTGGTGACGCCTTTGGCGTAGTTGACCTTCTCGCTGGCGCTGATGATCGAACCCACCAGCGGATCGAGCTGCTCGCCGCTGTAATTGTTTTTGAGTCGGCCCATGTCCTGCTTGAAACGGATGAACTCGTTGGGACCCATCGTCTCGATGCGCTGCATCGGTTCGGCGACGGAGAGTTTCGTCTTGTAGGTCACATGGAAACTGCCTTTCGATCCGCGCTTGGTCTGGATCAGGATGACGCCGTTCGATCCGCGTGAACCGTAGATCGCAACCGCCGAAGCGTCTTTCAGCACCGACAGGCTCTCGATGATGTTCGGATCGAGGTCGGCCAGGCCGCCCGAATAGGGAATGCCGTCCAGGATGATCAGCGGGTCATTGCTGGCCGTCAGCGAGTTCTGGCCGCGGATCAGCAGCGTCTGGTTGCTGCCCGGAGCCTCGTTGCCGGTGGTGATGTTCAGACCGGCGACCTGTCCGACCAGACGGTCCATCAGGTTGTTGGTCGAAACCATCTCCAGCGTCTGTTTGCCGACCACGGCAAGACCTCCCGTGAGGTCCTTCTTCTTCTGCGTACCGTAACCCACGACGACCACTTCGTCGAGGGACTGCGCATCCTGCGCCATCTTCACGTCCACGACGTTGGACGTGCCGATCCCGATCTCCCGGCTGGAATAACCCAGGCACGAGAAAACCAGCGTCGAGGCCGCGGGGGCCTTGATCTCATAAACACCCTGCGTATTGGTGACGGTGGCATTGTTGTTCCCGCCGTCCTTTACGAGTACGACGACACCCGCCAGGGGCGCTCCGTTTTCATCGGTGACCTTTCCGGTCACGTTAATCGCATTCTGTGCAAACAAAGGTCCGGCCGACAACAGCAGCAAAACGGTCATCGCCAGAGTGCCTTTAAGCATTTTGTACATTCTTATCATAAAAGGTTCCGTTTGGGTTAAAATTGCATCTTCAAAAGATTGTGCGGACGGCAGGAGAACCCGGTCGTCCCTGGGCGGTTTTCAGGTCATTTTCCCATAAGCATTCGGTTTTAATTCGCATTTTCGGTTAGTTTTTCCGGAGAGTCCGTTTCAGCTCCCGGCAATGCAAATATCCAGAAAATGAGTTCATAACATGGTAGCCATTTATTCAGAAATGGTTCCATTTTGTACGAATCGCACAAAATGGAACCATTCCCGGCCGAACACGGCCTCCCCCTTGTCGCGCAGGGCGGAAACGGCGCGGCCGGCCGGCAGACGTTACGCCTTTTTCTTGAATTCGGAAGGGGTCAGCTCGAAGTGGCGCTTGAAGCAGATGCTGAAATATTTCGGATTGGCGAAGCCCGTCATGATCGAAATCTCGGAGATCGTCAGGTCGGACTCCCGGAGCAGCTGGGCGGCGCGTTTCAGCCGTATGTCCATGATGAACTCCTTGATCGACATGCCCGTAATGTCGTTCAGCTTCTGGTAGAGGAGCGTCCGCCCGATGGCCATGTCCGACACGAACGACTCCACGTCGTAGTCGTTGTTGTCGATGTTCCGCTCGATGTAGTTCATCGCCTTTTTCAGCAGTTCTTCGTCCACGGAGGAGATCGTGATCTTCGAGGGTTCGGCGATGTATTTCCGGCTGTAACGCTGTTTCAGCTCGTTCTGGGTCTTGATGAGGTTGGCCACCTGCCCGAGCAGGTAATCCATGTCGAAGGGCTTGTCGATGAACACGCTGGCGCCGCACTCCAGCGCCTTGATCTTGTTGTCGGCATCTTTGCCCTGCCCCGACAGCATGATGACCGGGATATGGCTGGTCTTGATGTTCGACCGCAGGGAACGGCAGACATCGAAACCGTCGGCTTCCGGCATCATCAGGTCGGTGATGACCATCTGGGGATAGATCTTCTCCACCTTGGCAATGCCTTCCCGGCCGTCGTCCGCCGTATATACATTATAATATTCCGACAGCCGCCGTTCCAGGTAGCTTCTCAGGTCCGGATCGTCCTCGATGACCACGATGTCGTATGCCTTGCGGACACGCCGGTCGTTCCGGTCCGCGGCATCGGACTCTTTCAGCAGGTTGTCGATCTCGGAAACCGTGTAGTCGTACGACTCGGCGGCGCTGTTGGTCTTTTCGGCGCTCCGCGAGAAGGGAAGCACCACCGTGAAAGCGACCTTCGAATTTCCCGAATGCAGGGTTATGCTCCCCGCCAGGTTGCCGACCAGCTCCCGGACGATGGCGAGGCCCAGGCCGGTGCTGCTCTCGAACTCGGGACGGCGCGCGGAGAGGCGGTTGAACGATTCGAAAATAATATCCTTCTTGTCCTCGGGAATCTCCGCCCCGGTATTGGTGACCGTAAACGAAAGGTATTCGGTATCGGCGGCTGGCACCGCCCCTTTCGGCCACCGCTCCCGGGGAGCCCGGCCGATCTTCACCCCTACGTAGCCGTTTTCAGAGGTGTATTTGATCGCGTTGGAGAACAGGTTGGTGAAGATCTTCTCGATCACGTCGTGGTCGAAACTGGTGTAGAAACTCTCGTAGCGGGAACTGAAATCGGTTTCGATGCCCTTTTTGCTGGCATAGAACTCGAACAACGAAAAAATGCTGTCGATAAACCGGATCAGGTCGCCCGGCTGCCGGTTCAGGGTCATTTTCTGGCTCTCGATCTCCCGGAATTGAAGCAGCTGGCTGATCATTCGCTGGATACGCCCCACGTTCTTTTCGATCAGGCGGACATAGTCGTTGCACGGGGCGTCCCCGGGCAAATGCTGTTTCAGCTGTTTCAGCGGATCGATGACCAGCGTAAGCGGTGTTTTGAGGTCGTGGGAGATGTTCGTGAAGAAATTGATCCGGGCCTGGGTCAGTTCTTTCATGTTCTGCTCCTTGATCCGTTCCAGTTCGAGCCGCTGTTGGAAGATCTTCTTGTCGGTGAAATAGCGCCAGATAAAGCTGGCGACAGCCAGCAGGAGCATCGCGTAAACGGCATAGGCCCAGCGGGAAAGAAAGGGCGAGGGGCTCACCTCGAAGCGCAGGGAGGAAACCTCGTCGCCCCACAATCCGTCGTTATTGGCGGCCTTGACCTCGAAGACATAACTCCCGGCAGGCAGGTTGAAGAACTGCACCGCCTTCTGACCCCGCGGGAGCAGGGACCAGCGTTCGGAAAGCCCCAGCATCCGGTAGGCATACTGATTTTTCCCGGCGTCCAGGTAGCTGTTCGCCGAAAAGCAGATTTCGAGATTCGACTGCCGGTGCGACAGTTCGATGGCGCTGCCGTCGTCCCCGTCGCAGGCCATCGTGGTTATGGACCTCCGCAGGGGCGAGTCTTTGGCACCGGGCCTCACGGGTTCGCTGTTGATCAGCAGGTCGGTGAAAAAAACCTTCGGTTTCTGCTCGTTGTGCCCGATCTTTCCCGGATTGAACAGGATAAATCCGTCGGTTCCCCCGAAGAGCATCTCCCCGCGCGAAGTCTTATAGCAGGCCCGCACGTAGTAGGCCCCGCAAAGGTTCGGGCTGTCGATCTGCGACTTGCGGATCATCCGGCTCACATAGTCGTAATAATAGAGTCCGCTGTTGGTGCTGAACCAGACGTTTTTCGAAACCGTGTCTTCCAGAATGCCGAAAACCGTCTTTCCCGACAGTCCTTCGCCGGTCCGGTCCTTGAAATTCGCATACTCCCCGTCGCGGCTCAGCAGGTTGACTCCCCCGCCGCGCGTCCCGAACCAGATTTCGGAACCGGACGTGACGCAATACGAACAGAGGTTGTTCTCCGAATAGGGAGCGTCGTCGAGGTAATAATGCGCCAAAATCCGCCGCGAAGCGGCATCCACGACATACGCTCCGTTGTGCGTCACCAGCCACAGACGGCCCTGTCCGTCGTGGAAGAGCGTTTCGACGTGCGGCCGGACCTCGTTTCCGCGGTCGTCCGTCAGGTGCACGGCCCCGACGATGCCGCTCCCGGCATCTCCGTACATCAACGCAGCATCGGGATTCGTCAGCCAGATTCCCGAATCGCCCTCCTGCAAAAAATCGTAAACGCTCAGCGGCTGCGGCGAGGCCGGATAATACATGCGCAGGTCGGAAAAACGCCCCCGCCGCGCGTCGAACGACTTGATGCCGCCGTTGAAAGCCGAAATCAGCAACCTTCCGTCCCTGTCGTAGCGCAGCCGCTTGATCATGTTCGACGTAATGCCGCTGCGGCTCTCCTGCGTATAGTAGACGAAGCGGTCGTTCTTCCGGTCCCAGTAGTTCAGACCTCCGCCCTCCGTACCGATCCACAGGTTGCCCGCGTCGTCCTCCTCGAAACAGCTGACGATGGGATGGTTCAGCCCGCCCGGCGTGGCCTTGAAATAGTTCACGCCGTTGTCCGCCAGCGTCATGTAGGCCAGTTTGCCCCCGTAGGTGCCGACCCATACCCCGCCGTCGGGATCGGGAAAGATCGACCACACCGAATTGTTGGGCAGCGAATAGGGATAATGGAGGTTCGAACGCAGGAGGTGCGTACTGCCGGTCGCAGGGTCCAGGAGGAGAAGCCCCGACTGCGTGGCCACCCAGATAACGCCCGACGCATCGAGAAACAACTCCTTGGCTCCGGCGGACTTCTCGTATTCGACCGGCAGCCTGAAATACCGTGTGACACGGCCGTCCCCGTCGCATTCATACAGGCCGTCCATGAGCGTAAGGACATAGACCGACCCGCCGCACTCCACGACATCGCGGATCACGCAGCCGTCGCCGCCCACGGTCGTGAAAAACGTGTACTGTCCGGTCTCGCGGTTGAGCCGGTAGAGGTTTCCCTTCGTCGCGGCATAAACGTATTCGCGGGTGCATATCAGCGCCAAAGACGAAACCGAGCAGTCCGGAGGCCGCTCGTAACGCACCACCTCGGGCAGACGCTCCGGATCGAACGATTCGATGTCGTTGTTGCGGATCAGCCACACCGTACCGTCGCCGTTGACCATGACCGAACCGATGTTTCCGTCCAGTACGGATTCGAAACTCCGGGAGCCGTAGTCGAAGCGCAGCAGTCCGTGGTTGGTTCCGACGTACAGACCGCCGCGGCGGTCCGTAACCACCTGTCCGTAATTCCAATAGGAACTCGGCGAGAGGCCCGTGACCAAATCGTCCATCCGGACGAACGCACTGCCGTTATACATGAACAGCGCATCGTATCCGCTGAACCAGATTCGTCCTATACTGTCCTTGGCGATGCTGTGAATACCTCCGTAATAGGAGGTTTCGGGCATGGTGTGGAACCGGTAGTCATAGATGTTCAGCGCAGCGCAGAGGGGGGGGGAAATCGACGATACGACCACGCTGAAAAACGCAGTCAACAACCATCCGGTCCGTGTCGGGAAACACCCCATTGCAAAAAATGAAGCGGCGGTTACAGACTTTTCAGCGTTTCGCACAGCAGATTCCAGAACTTGGGGACCGTGGCGATCTCCAGCCGTTCGTCGGGCGAATGTACGCCGCGGAGCGTCGGGCCGAAGGAAACCATCTCCAGGTCGGGGTATTTTTCAAGGAACAGGCCGCATTCCAGTCCGGCGTGGATCGCGCGGACTTTGGGCTCGGTTCCGAACAGCCGTTCGTAGGCATCGACCGTAACCTCCAGCAGCCGCGACTGCGGATTGGGATTCCAGCCGGGATAGCCGTCGGAATGGGCCACGTCGGCGCCCGCCAGCGCGAAGACCGACTCGACCATCTGCATCACATAGGTCTTGGCGCTCTCGACCGACGACCGCTGCGACGAGGTGACGACGATGCGGTTGCCGTCGGCGAACTTCACCGACGCGAGGTTCGTGGAGGTTTCGACCAGCCCCGGAACGGCGAACGACATGGCGATGACGCCGTTGGACACGCCCACGATCGAGTAGACCAGCGCGAACTGCGTCCGCGCGTCGAGCACCTCCTCGACCTGCGGCATCTCGTTGAGCGTGATGCGGAAATCGGGTTCGCGGAATTGGAATTCGGCCTTCAGGTCGGCGGCGAACAAATTATAGCGTTTAACGAACTCGCCTTTGAGCCGCTCCGGCACGCCGAAAATGGCGTAGGCTTCGCGGGGAATGGCGTTGCGGAGGTTTCCGCCGTTGAAGTAGCTCAGTTTCAGTTCGCACGACTGCATGCCGTCCCACAGCAGGCGCGCCACGGTCTTGTTCGAGTTGACGCGGCCCTTGTCGATGTCGTCGCCCGAGTGCCCTCCCTGCAAATCCGAAACGTCAACGCGGAAGAAAGCGTAATTCTTCGGCGCAGGCTCCATCGTGTAGCGGAACGTGGCGATGGTGTCGATGCCGCCCGCACAGCCGATGAAGATCTCGCCCTCGTCCTCCGAATCGAGATTGAGGAGGTATTTGCCCGTAAGCATCCCCTCGCCCAGCTCGAACGCGCCCGTGAGGCCCGTCTCCTCATCGACGGTGAACAGCGCTTCGAGAGGCCCGTGCTCCACCGATTCGTCGAGCAGCACGGCCAGCGCAGCGGCCATGCCGATACCGCAGTCGGCACCCAGCGTCGTGCCCTCGGCCCGGACCCACCCGCCGTCGATGCGCGTGCGGATGGGATCGTTGTCGAAATCGAACTCCACGTCGGAATTCTTCTCGCAGACCATGTCCATATGCGACTGGAGGATCACCGCAGGGCGTCCTTCGAAGCCCGGCGTCGCGGGCTTGCGCATCACGACATTGCCGACGGCATCCTTTTTATACTCGATATTGTGTTTTTTGGCGAAACCGACCAGAAAGTCGATGATCTTGCCCTCCTTTTTCGAAGGACGCGGAATGCGCGTGATGGCGTCGAACTGCTCCCACACGAGGCGGGGCTCCAGCGAGGTAATTTCTGACATAGGTATTTGCGTTTTTGCAAAGTTAGGAAAAATCCGTAACTTTGGCAATATAAAATACGGAAACCGATGGATTTCAGAATAGGACACGGATACGACGTACACGCCCTGGCCGAGGGTCTGCCGCTGGTGCTCGGCGGCGTCGAGATCGCCCACACGAAGGGGTGCGTCGCCCATTCGGACGGCGACGTGGTGATCCACGCCCTGTGCGACGCCCTGCTGGGGGCTGCGGCGCTGGGCGACATCGGGATGCACTTCCCCGACACGTCGGACGAGTTCAAAGGAATCGACTCGAAGATCCTGCTGCGGAAGGTCGCGGCGCTGCTGCGCGAAAAAGGCTACGAGATCGGAAACGCGGACTGCACGATCCGCGCGCAGCGGCCCAAACTGAGGCCGCATATCGACGCCATGCGCGCCGCGATGGCCGAAGCGATGGGCGTAGACGGCGACCGGGTGTCGGTCAAAGCCACGACCACGGAACAGCTGGGCTTCGAGGGACGGGAGGAGGGCATCTCCGTCTCCGCCGTGGCGCTGATCTACAAAAAATAGGCTGCGAGAGCCCGCACGAACGACAAAGGGTGCCCGCAGGCACCCTTTTGTCAATCCGGCCGAAAACGGCGGGTCAATACAACTGCGAAATCGAACCCGAATACTGCACGGGGCTGTACCACGGATTGGTGATCGTGAGGTTGGCGCCGCCCGTACGGGAGAATATCTCGAAGGTGAAGGTGTAGGTCGAAGCCGAGAACAACGATGTCGAGAAGGTCACCATCCATCCTTCGTGGGTCTGCTCGGTGGTGTAGCCCTGCACGTCGGGCACCGTATAGTTGATGACCGTCACGTAGTAAGGCGGCACGTATCCCTTGATATAGGGCAGGCAGATGTCGATCGTGCCGTCCCAGACGCCGACGTTGAACGCGGGGTTCATGATCTGGCGCATGGGACCTGCCGGCTGACGCTGCATGGTCGAGGGATTGAACTGGAAGTTGCGCGACAGCACGAGCGAGTCCATGAACTTCTCGTAGTTGGCGATGCGTTCCGCACGGCGTTTCTCGCGCACCTCGCGGCGCTCCTCTTTGGGCGACAGGATCTTCTTCTGTCCAATCACGGTGAAGGCCGTTGCGGCAAGCAGCAGCCCCAAGACGATAATGACTGTTTTTTTCATAGCACATAAGGTTTGTTACGGCTATGAAAGCAAGAACCATACCAGAAGACAGAATCAACAGATCCGCCTGACCGCTATCAAAAGTCTATCACATACGAAGACGATCCTTTATAAACAAACGGGCCGTTATCCTTAGAGACATAAATCTGGAGAGTATAACCGCTACGCCCGCTTACGGAAATAGATGCCCTAAATCCTTTAGAAACCGGTCCAAAAGTCTGCGTCCAACTGTTATTTCTTACCGTGAAATTCTGCGGACCCTTTTCCGTCGTAACGCAGACCGATTCCAAATAATAAAATGGATGTGACGCTGCGTATTTTACATAATAGATTGCAGCCGGCCTTTCAACATCACTCCCGGTATTTTCGTCATCTTTACTGCAAGCTGATCCGAAAATTGCCAAACAAGAGATAAGTACTAATCTCCAAAAACGTTCCATCATTTTTCATGTTTTTTGTTTGATTTTTACGTTTGTCCTTCATAATGTATTGATATACGCACAAAAAAAGCGCGGACAAAACTCTCTATTTGCTTTTGAGGTCTTCGACTACCTATCTACCAAATAAACGAGTAAAGCCCACGCCATACGGCGTGAGCGTCATCGCTTTATTCCTTGGTAGATTGAAAGTGTCGAAGTTTCAAAAGCAAGAATAAAAACTAAACGCTTTTCCGAATTAAATGTACGTATCTATTGTACTATATCATAAGCGAATAAATTATACAATCACGTCTTACAAAAGTAATGTTTTTAACGATATCATCAAATTACAACCCGATCTTTTTAAGGAACTGCCCCGTGTAGCTGCGTTCGCACTGCGCGATCTCGTGCGGCGTCCCCGCGGCGATGATCTCACCGCCGGCGTCCCCGCCCTCGGGACCTATATCTATAATATGGTCGGCGACCTTCACGACATCGAGGTTGTGCTCGATGACGATCACCGTGTTGCCGCGATCGACGAGTTTGTTCAACACCTCCAGCAGCAGACGGATGTCCTCGAAATGGAGCCCCGTCGTGGGCTCGTCCAAGATGTAGAGCGTGCGCCCCGTGTCGCGCTTCGACAGCTCCGAGGAGAGTTTGATGCGCTGGCTCTCACCGCCCGACAGCGTCGTGCAGGGCTGCCCGAGCGTCAGGTAGCCGAGGCCCACCTCCTGAATCGCCTTGAGTTTCTGATGGATATTGGGAATGTTCTCGAAAAACTCCACGGCCATGTTGACCGTCATGTTCAGCACGTCGTCGATGTTTTTGCCCTTGTATCTCACCTCGAGCGTTTCGCGGTTGTAGCGGTGGCCGCCGCACGCCTTGCAGCGCACGTAAACGTCGGGCAGGAAATTCATCTCGATCGTCTGCACGCCCGCGCCCCGGCACTCCTCGCAGCGGCCGCCCTTGACGTTGAACGAGAAACGCCCTGCCTTGAAGCCGCGGATCTGGGCGTCGGGGGTCATTTCGAACAGCTTGCGGATGTCGGCGAAGACGTTCGAATAGGTCGCGGGATTCGACCGCGGGGTGCGCCCGATGGGCGACTGGTCCACGACCACCAGTTTGTCGATGCGGTCGATGCCCTCGGCCGAATCGTACTCCAGCGGCTGATCGAAGGAGCGGTAGAGCGCCTTCGAAAGGATCGGCCGCAGGGTTTCGTTGACCAGCGTCGATTTGCCCGAACCGCTGACGCCCGTCACGCAGATGAACTTGCCCAGCGGAAATTCCGCCGTGACGTTCTTGAGGTTGTTGCCCCGGGCCCCGCGGATCACGATGCTCCCGCCCGTACCCTTGCGCAGCGTTTCGGGAATCCCGATCCGCCGGCGTCCCGTGAGGTAGTCGGCGGTGATGGTGTCCGATTTCAGAATGTCATCGAAAGTTCCGGCGGCGACGATATTGCCGCCCTTGCGGCCCGCGCGGGGCCCCACATCGACGATGAAATCGGCAGCGCGCATCATGTCCTCGTCGTGCTCGACGACGATCACCGAGTTGCCCGCGTCGCGCAGCTCTTCGAGACTGCGGATCAGCCGCTGGTTGTCGCGCTGGTGCAGGCCGATCGAGGGCTCGTCGAGGATGTAGAGCACGTTGACGAGCTTCGACCCGATCTGCGTGGCGAGGCGGATGCGCTGGCTCTCGCCGCCCGACAGCGAACGCGACGAACGCGCCAGCGACAAGTAGCCCAGCCCCACGTCCATCAGGAAGCGCAGGCGCTCGCGGATCTCCTTGACGATCTCCTGGGCGATCTTCCACTCCTTTTCCGTCATCTGTTCGCGGATCGTGGGCACCCACTCCGAAAACTCCGCGATGGACATGGCCGAGACCTCGGCGATATTCTTGCCGGCGACGCGGAACTGCAAAGCCTCCTTTTTGAGGCGCGTGCCGTTGCAGACCGAACATTTGCGGTAGACGAGGAACTGGTCGCGCCACTTCTGGCCGCGTTTCGAATCGTCGTCCTCGGTGCGGCCGATATACTCGGCGACACCCTCCCACGAAAGGAACTGCCGTCCGCCCGGGGAGCTGAACTCCGAAAGATCGACCGTCAGCGGTTCGGAATCGCCGTACAGCACAGCGTTCAACGCCTCCTCGGAAAAGCTCTCGACGGGGTCGTCCAGCGTGAAATCGTAGCGGCGGCCCAGCATCTCGAGGATGGCGAAGAGCATGTTGTTGCGGTACTTGCCCAGCGGCTCGACGGCCCCGTCGCGCAACGAAAGCCGGGTGTCGGGGATGATCTTCCCGATGTCGAACACCGCCTCCTCGCCCAGTCCGTTGCAATGAGGGCAGGCGCCCTTCGGGGAGTTGAACGAAAAGGTGTGGGGCGCAGGGTCCTCGAAAGCCATGCCCGTCGAGGGGCACATCAGGTGGCGCGAATAGAAGCGCTGCTGTTCGGTGCCGTAGTCGTAGACGGCCATCGTTCCCTTGCCCTGCCGCATCGACTCCTTCAGCGAGGTCATCAGCCGCTCGCGGGATTCGTCGTTCACTAACAGACGGTCCACCACCAGGTCGATGGTGTGTATCTTGTAACGGTCGAGACGCATCCCGGAGGATATTTCGCGGATCTCGCCGTCGATGCGGGCGTAGATGTAGCCCTTCTTGGCCAGCGATTCAAACAGTTCGCGGTAGTGGCCCTTGCGGCCCTTCACCACGGGGGCCATCAGGGCGATCTTGCGCCCGGCGAAACCCGTGAGGATCAGATCGGCGATCTGGTCGTCGGAATAGTGGACCATCTCCTCGCCCGTGACGGGCGAATAGGCCCGCGACGCCCGCGCATAGAGGAGGCGCAGGAAGTCGTTGATCTCGGTGACGGTGCCTACCGTCGAACGGGGATTCTTGTTGGTGGTCTTCTGCTCGATGGCCACCACGGGGCTCAGTCCCGTGATCTTGTCCACGTCGGGACGCTCCATCGTCCCCACGAACTGCCGGGCATAGGTCGAGAGCGTCTCCATATAGCGGCGCTGTCCCTCGGCATAGATCGTGTCGAAGGCCAGCGACGATTTGCCCGAACCCGAAAGCCCGGTGATGACCACCAGTTTGCGGCGCGGGATTTCGAGGTCCACGTTCCGGAGGTTGTGGACCCGGGCGCCGAGTATTTTGATCGTATCTTCCATTGTCCTCAGAAAACGTACCGGAGGCCCCTTTTATTGAGTGCACAGGGAATCCGGCGCGAAAAGTGCGTAAAGATACGACATTTGCGCCTGAAAAACAAGCCATGCGAATCACATTCGAATCCGGAAATCGTCCGCGTCGCGCCAAGTGGGGAATTCGGTACGGAAAGCCGCCAGCGCATCGGCGTCGAACGCCGCGGAGAGCGTCTGCTCACGGTCGCCGGCCTCGGCCAGCGTGCGGCCTTTGAAATCGACGAGGAGCGAATCCCCGGCGTAATGCCCCGAGGGGTCGTCCCCCACCCGATTCACCCCCGCGACGTAGCATTGGTTCTCGACAGCCCGGGCGTGCAGCAGCGTCCGCCACGCCTCGCGGCGCGACGCGGGCCACGAAGCACAGCACAGGATGGCGTCGTAATCCCCGCGGCAGCGGCTCCAAACCGGGAACCGCAGGTCGTAGCAGACGAGCAGCAGAAACCGGAAACCCCGGTATTCGACCACCACGCGGTCGCTGCCGGGCGTGTAGTTCCGGGCTTCGCCGCCGGGCGCGAACAGATGGCGTTTGTCATAGCGGGCGCACCCGCCGTCGGGCGTCACGAAATACATCCGGTTGAAGAAGCGGCCTCCTTCGGCGACAGCGACGCTGCCCGCGACGGCCTTGCCGTACTGCACGGCCCAGCGGCGCAAGGCTGTGACGACCTCCCCGCCGGGGACTTCGGCGACCGGGGCGGGATCGAGCGTGAAGCCTGTGGCGAACAGCTCGGGCAGCACCACCACGTCGGCATCGGCACCGGCCACCAGCGGCTCCAGCCAGGCGAGGTTCCGCGCAGGCTGTTCCCACGCGATGTCGGTCTGACAGAGAGCGATACGCAACTGCATCGGAATCAGAGTTTGTGGACGGAGATGAACGAAGCACGGTCGCGCTGGTGGAAGAGCGTCACCCGACAGGGCACGAAATCCGACGCCGCACAGCTCCACAAATCCACGAATTGCTGGGGACTGCGCTCCATGAGCGGAAACCACGAACTCTGCACCTGCACCATGATGCGGTGTCCGGCACGGAACGTATGGGCGATGTCCGGCATGCGCAGCCGCACGCACTCGGGTTTGCCCGGCGAAAAGGCTTTCGGGCGTGCGAATCCGTCGCGGTAGCGTCCCCGCACGGCATCGCCCCGCACGAGCATCTGCATCCCGGCCTCGCCGCCGTCGTCGGGGAAGCAGTCGATCAGCTTCACGACGAAATCGGCGTCCGAGGTCGATAACGCCGCTTCGAGCGTCGCCTCGACGGGTCCCACGAGGGTCATATCCTCCGCAAGAGGTTCGGTTACGAAGGTCAGCACGTCCTTGCGGCCCGCGAGGAACCGCTGGTCGGCGACCATATACTCTTTGGGCCGCCCGAGACCCGGAGTTTCGAGGTACGGCACGGGATCGGCCGGATCGGACAGATAGCTCGTCGAAGAGTTCCTGGCCGCGGGTTTCTCCGTCGTGAGGCGGCCTCCGTCGGCCAGGTAGAAGGTCATCCGGCGGGCCCCGGCGGGCGTCCAGCGACCGAACGCATGCCAGCGGTCGTCGCCCGAGGAGAAGACCGCCACGGGCGGCAGCCGATCGACCGTATCGCGGGCCCAAAGGTGGCAGTCGAAGAACGGCGCCTCGAAATGCTCCATGTAATAGCGTCCGGAAGCCTCCTCGCCGAAGTCGAAGTCCCCGAGCCTGCGGCCGTCGCCGCGCCATGCCCCGTGGGACCACGGCCCCACGACCAGATGCACCGGAGTCTGCGCGCTCTGCCGCACCACGGCCCGGTAGAGATTCCACGCCCCGTAGCAATCCTCGGCGTCGTAGGTGCCGCCCACGACGAGCATCGCCGGGCGGATGTTGTAGCACGCCCGGCGCGTGTCGCGGGCCCGCCACCACTCGTCGTAGTCGGGGTGTCCGGACATCTCCTCCCAAAAGGCGTTGGGAGCCAGCAGCGTCGTCAGGTCGGCCCGCGTCGGGTGTTCCAGAAAGAACGTGCGGTCATCGGGCGAAAAGGTCAGTTCGCGCCGGGGCATCCGGTCCGTCGGCGTGTGTCCCGAAGAGGTGTTCATCGAATTGAGGAACCGCACGGCGTCGCTCAGCATCAGAATGCCGTTGTGGTGCACGTCGTCACCCATGTACCAGTCGGTCACGGGAGCCTGCGGAGAGACGGCCTTCACCGCAGGGTGTCCGCTCAGGGCCCCCATCAGGGCGTAGAAGCCCGGATAGGAGCTGCCCGCGAACCCGACGCGGCCGTTGTTGCCGGAGATGTGTTTCACGAGCCACTCCACCGTGTCGTAGCTGTCCGTGGCCTCGTCCACGTCACCGAATCCCACCGGACGGACGTGCATGAACTCGCCCTCACTCATGTAACGCCCCCGCACGTCCTGCTGGACGATGATATAGCCGCGATCGACATAGCTCCGCAGGTAGCCTTTTTCGAGCCCGGCGGGGAATGCGTCCGCGCCGTAGGGCCCTGTGCCGTAAGGCGTGCGGAAAATGATGATCGGGGCGCGCCCCGGGGCCTTGGGGGTATAGACCGAGGTGTGGAGGCGCACGCTGTCGCGCATGGCGATACGGTATTCGGCCTTGTCGTAGAGCGTGCTGACAGGCTGAGCCCATGCGGCAGCGGCAGCCAGCAGTCCGCCCCAGAGCAGCGGCAGGAATCGGCGGAAATTCATGGCGGGATCGTTTTCTGTTTCCGGTAAAGATAGCCTTTTTCCGGTCAAAACGCAAAAAGAGAGGCCCAAGCCGCGACAAAAGCGCGATTTCTTCCGACCGGCAGGACTGCAATGTTTGGATTCGGGCGAAAATAAACGTACTTTTGCACCGTATCTCTCAACAAACGACAATGCTCAGAGCAGGACGCACACAAACCCTCACCGTAAGCCGCATATCGGAATACGGACTATACCTCGCGGACGAGGAACAGAACGAAGTTCTGCTGCCCAACCGCTACACCTCGCTGACAGACAAGGTCGGCGACCGGAAAGAGGTGTTCCTCTACCACGACTCCGAAGACCGGCTGGTGGCCACGACCGAAACGCCGCTGCTGCGCGCCGGAGAGGCGGGCTTCCTGCGCGTGGTGGACAAGACGGCCCACGGAGCTTTCCTCGACTGGGGACTCCACGGCAAGGACCTCTTCCTCCCGAACCGCAACCAGCAGGGCGGCATCCTGGCCGGGCACAGCTATGTCGTCTACCTCTACGAAGACAGCATCACGGGCCGCTGCGTGGCCACGACCAAACTCAAGGGCTTCATCAACAACGATCTGATCTCGGTGAAACCCCGCGAGGAAGTTTCGCTGCTCGTCGCCTCGGAAAGCGAGATCGGCTACCGCGTGATCGTCAACAACCGCCACTGGGGCATGATCTACCGCAACCAGATCTTCCGTCCGGTGGCCGTCGGCGACCGCCTGACGGGCTACGTCCGCCGCATCACCGAGGACAACCGCATCGACGTAAGCCTCCAGCAGGCCGGATTCGCGCAGGTGAAGGACTCGGCGCAAACGCTGCTCCGGCTGGTCCGCGACAACGGCGGATTTCTCCCCCTGAACGACGACAGCGCCCCGGAGGAGGTGGTGCGGCTGACGCAGATGAGCAAGAAGGTCTTCAAGCGTTCGCTGGGAATGCTCCTGAAGCGCGGCGAAGTCGAGGTCGATGAAAAGGGAATAAAGAGCAAGACCCATGACGAAGATTAACACCGCAGAGCGCGTGTCGGCGGAGGCTTCCGACAATTTCGTATTCCAACGCTCGCTGCTGGCCTACCACGCCGCAGCGGAACGCATCGCGGGCGACGTGCTCGAAATCGGCACGGGAAGCGGCTACGGCATCGAAGTCGTGGCACCGCGCGCCCGGCGGTTCGTCACCGTGGACAAGCACGTCCCGGCGCCGGAACTGCTGCAACTGCCCAATGTCGAATTCCGGCAGGCCGAAGTGCCGCCGCTGGATTTTCCCGACGGAAGTTTCGACTGCGTGATTTCGTTCCAGGTGATCGAACATATCCGGCGCGACGGCGATTTCGTGCGCGAGATCGCCCGGGTGCTGCGTCCGGGCGGACGTTTCATCGTGACGACCCCCAACGCGCCGATGTCGCTGACACGCAATCCGTGGCACATGCGCGAATACACGGCCGAAGAACTCCGGAGGCTCCTCGCCGGGAGTTTTTCCACGGTCGAGACCCTCGGGGTGTTCGGAAATGAAAAAGTGATGGATTATTACGAAGAGAACCGCCGCAGCGTCCGCCGCATCACGCGGTTCGACGTTCTGGACCTCCAGCACCGCCTGCCGCGCCGCCTGCTGCAACTGCCCTACGACCTGCTGAACCGGTTCAACCGCCGCAAGCTCCTCCGTCAGAACACCGACCTGACGACCTCGATCCGGATGGACGACTACCGTATCGGTCCGGTCGGGGCGGATTGTTTCGACCTGTTCTACGTCGCCACGAAATAGCGGACAGCACAAGCCTGTCAATAAAAAATGCGGAGCCCGAACTCCGCATTTTCATTAGTATTCCTCCTCGTTGAAGAGATCTTTATATATTGATTATCAATATATTACGTAAAATCAATAAATTTTGCACAAACAAACCGCACCGTCTGAGACGGTCTGAGGCGATAGGAGGAATGGGTGGACAAACAAATCAATTACTTATAATTTCTGGCACATATTAACCATCCCAATCCTATAATGATAAACAATGTTATTAAACCAGTGACAATACATGCCAAAATTTTACAATTATTTATTAGCATATATGCAGATGTACATGTAAAAGCGACTAAGCATACAGACAGTAAATATACACTAATAAATTGAGTACTTGTCAAATCAAAAAGTTTTGGATACTTGTAATCTGTCCACATTCTACTTTGATTTGTGAATCCTAAAGGAGACATCTTTAAGCAATGATTTCGATGTTCATTAATATAATTCGACATCTTACAGAAATACCCTCTATTACGCAATAAGGCAAAAATACACAATAAGGCAAATAATCCAGACACTATAAGTAATAAAACAATAATTGACAGCTCTATTCCGAAGAAATTGAACACTTTGAAATTTGCGTTTGCTTTTTCATATATATACCAACATGCTCCAATGACAACTAAAATTTGACTAAAACAAAATTTTGTTATATCCCAATGAAACTTGTCATAATGCCGAAGCATTTCCATTGCTTGCTCGTAATCGGCAAGAAGAAAATCTTTTTGGTATTCACAATCTGGTGTATTCATTGTCGTCATCTTTAATTGCCAAGGTGTAAATTTTGTGATTTCCATATATGCTTGATGCCAGTCCCCATTAAAAGTAATAGCCCTATCATCTAAATACACATCTGCAAGAGGTTTAGCTCCAATCGCATTGATTGGCTGATATGGATTATGATTAATTGAATCAAAATAAATATGATTTGATTTTAAGAATTTTTCAATAAGGATGTTATCAGATCTTGTCGAATATATTATAATATACCAATTATCATCGTGTAACTTTCTAATCATTTCTACAGCACCCGGTATAATATCTCCAAAGTGTGTGGCGTCAATCCATTCTGTATAACTACAAATTGTGCCATCTATATCAATACATATTGTTTTCATTTTGTTTCCATTCTCGAATAATTATCTTTGGGATATACAGTTATATAGCCTTCTCTAGTAGGCGCATTTCGACCATAATGTAAAATAGATCCCTGCGTTGCATATACCTTGAAGCCTTTCTGATTTAACATATTCACTAAACGTTTTGAAGGATGATGTCCCTCATCATTTTTAACACAAGAGATATAGCACGATGAGCCACTAGCTCCTAATTTATCCATAATTTCAGGAGTGATATTTTTTCTACTACCATGATGTGGCATTTTTATTATTCCAACCTTGGATAAATCTAATCCATTAGCATTGGCATACTCTATTGCTTCTTTAAGTCCCTTTTTTCCAGCATCGCCTGTTAGCAAAATTTGATCACCTTCATATTCAAACAATATAACAAAACTAGATTCGTTGATTTCAGAAGTTTGCTCATCATAGTACCAATTTATCCTATCTCCTTCTGAATAATTTTCCTCGTTAGTAATCTTGGAAAATGATATTCCTTTTTTTACAGTTGATTCAAAAATGGAAGTTGGGGTCTTCTCGCATTTAGCAATACAAGTTTTATACAAATTAGTTGATGGAGCTAATATATGTAATTTAGCCCCGCAACATGTATAAGTTGTAGGGGCAGGAGATAATTTTGTAGCATTTCGTGTTGCTTGATCTAACTCATAAGCCTTTTCAAAAGCATCTGCAAGTCGTTCTTTTAATGAATGTTTTGTAATTCTACCATCTTGGAACCATGTAACACCAATCTCTTCCCAAGGCCTATGCATCAAAATATTATTAATTTGTATATCTGGATCTTTAGCCAATTCTACAAGTCCACTGACATGATCTGTATCAGGATGCAACAGTATCATTAAATCTATCTGAAGACGTCCCGAGTCATTAATGCAGTTATAATATTTTTGTAATTGAGACTTAATATTTTCTGCTGTGCATTTATATCCGCCATCAATTACGATTACACATTGCGATGATTTTCCCCTATTTAAATCACCACAACGTAAAAGAATAGCATCTCCACTTTTTTCACCGTTTCCAACAGGAAGCAAATCTAATTCATATCCCATATTGTTTAACATTTATGTTACTGACATTACAATTACTTACATCATACAAATATAATAAAATATACTCATTTATCGAATATTATTCCCTATATTTGCACTATTCAATCAAGGCATAATATGAAATTAAACAGGATAAAAGCCGTCTTGGCAGAGAAGGGTATTTCTCAAACATGGTTGGCAAAAAAACTGGATAAGAGTTTCAGTATGGTCAATTCCTATGCTTGCAATAGAATCCAGCCCAACTTGGAGACTCTTCAGCAAATTGCAGAAATTCTTCAGGTTGACCTGAAAGATTTAATAACGGACAAGAATGAACGCCAATGATGTTTAGCCGATAGGGGCTATTTATTTTGGTCTGTAACTTCCGATAATAAAATATTATATGAACATGGGCATTAGTCATGAATTATCAGAGGAAGATATAAAGTTCCGCTACATCAACGATGCCATCACAAGCAAGGGATGGACAAAAGATAGTATTTTCATGGAACAACAAGTGAAATTTACCGATGGTAAAATCAGCTTGCATGGCAATATTGTGCATCGTGAGAAACCAAAGTTTGCTGACTATGTGCTTTATGTGAATAAAGCTACACCAATTGCTATTATTGAAGCAAAAGATACCAAGCACACTGTTTCCTATGGTTTACAACAGGCAATGGAATACGCAAAAATGCTTGATGTCAAATTTGCGTTCAGCTCTAATGGAGAAGGTTTTGCCGAGCATGATTTTCTAACCGGACAGGAACGATTTTTCGCTATGGATGAATTTCCAACCCGCGAAGAATTGATTGAGCGGTATAAAAAAGAGATAAACGAAGGAAACGGGCTTAATGAACAGGAGGAAGCTGTCATTAACCAGTCATTGTGTAGTGGACAAAATATTTTCCCTCCAAGATATTATCAACTAAATGCTATAAATCGTACTATCAACGCCATTGCAAAAGGGCAAAACCGTATTTTACTTGTGATGGCTACCGGTACAGGTAAGACATACACTGCGTTTCAACTAGTTTGGCGACTACTTAAAAGCGGACTGAAGAAAAAAGTTCTTTATCTTGCCGACCGCAATATATTGGTAGATCAATCCATTGAACAAGATTTCAAGCCTTTGGAAAAAGTAATCCATAAAATAGATTATTCCAAAGACAAGGACAAATTGAAGGAATTGCTTTCTCATCAAGTGTATTTTGCGCTTTACCAGCAACTTATTGGACAAAATGATGCAAAAAACTATCAGGAGCTTTTCCCGAATCCTGATTATTTTGATCTCGTAATCATTGATGAGTGTCATAGAGGAAGTGCCAAAGATGACAGTAACTGGCGCATTATACTGGATTATTTTTCCTCTGCAACACACATCGGCATGACTGCAACGCCAAAAGAAACACGTTATCAATCAAGCATAGGATATTTTGGCGAGCCTGTTTATACATATAGTTTGAAGAACGGGATAGAAGATGGCTTCCTTGCTCCGTTTAAAGTCATAAATATTACAACAAACATCGGAGATGAGTGGCGACCAATCAAAGGCCAAAAGGATATTTACGGCAATGAAATCGAAGACAGGATATACAACAACAGTGACTACGACTATAACATCGTGATTGAAGATCGCCATCGGGAGGTAGCGCAAGAAATAACCAACTATCTCAAAAGCACAGACCGTATGGCAAAAACCATTGTATTTTGTGCTGATGAAGCGCATGCGGAGAGAATGCGAATCGCACTGGTCAATGCCAATGCAGACATGTGCAAAAAGAATCCCGACTATGTAGTCCGCATTACCGGCAGCGATGAATATGGCAAAGGGAAACTGGATTATTTTATTTCTGTTGCATCAAAATATCCGGTAATAGCTACGACCAGTAAATTACTATCAACTGGTGTTGACTGCAAAATGGTCAAACTCATAGTCCTCGACCAACAGATCGGCTCAATGACAGAGTTCAAGCAGATTATAGGACGAGGCACCCGCATTCGTGAAAAAGAAGGCAAAACACATTTTGTAGTAATGGACTTTCGCAATGTGACACGCCTTTTTGCTGATCCGGATTGGGATGGTCCGATAGAGATTGATCCGGACTATCCTCCGAAGCCATGTCCTGTTTGCGGCAAAAATCCTTGTGTCTGTCCAAAACCTACTCCACCTTCGGCATGTCCCGTCTGTGGCAAAAATCCTTGTGAGTGCCCGACACCGGTGCCACGACCAAAACCTATTGTGGATAAAAATGGTTGTGAAGTAAAAGTTATCAATAAGGTAGTTTCCGTTTATGATACAAACGGAAAACTGCTTCGCACAGAAAGCATCACAGATTATACAAAGAAGAATATTATCGATACATATGCGACAATAGAAACCTTTACGACTAAGTGGAATACCCTAAAAAGGAAAAGCGAGATAGCGGAAATGCTTAAAGAAGCCGGTATTGACCTTGTTGCTCTTAAGCATGACCGGAATATGGATGATGTGGATGACTTTGACTTTATATGTCATATTGCATACGGAAAGAAGACCTTGACAAGGCGAGAACGAGCAGAGCAAGTAAAGAAACGAGATGTCTTTAGTAAATATGGAGAGCAAGCCAGACTCGTTCTTGAAGCCCTGCTTGACAAATATATGGACGAGGGTATTTCTGAACTGGAGAATCTTTCGGTTTTGAAAAACGACCCGTTCAGAAGATTTGGCTCCCCGGCAAACATAGCCAGACTGTTTGGCGGCAAGCAAGGTTACCTTAATGCCGTAAACAATCTGACTCAACTGATATATAATGTAGCATAAAAAAGTAAAATATGAGTTTGTCAAATTTCGTAAAACGGATACGTAATATAATGCGCAATGATGCCGGTATCAATGGTGACGCACAGCGCATAGAGCAGATGGCATGGATGCTCTTTCTTAAAGTTTATGACGAGAAAGAGAATGACTGGGAAATGGAGGATGATTATATATCTATTATTCCCGAAGAATGCCGTTGGCGCAATTGGGCTCATGATGATGGAAGCGGGCATGCCCTGACGGGAGATGACCTGCTGTCATTTGTCAACAATGTGGTATTTGATAAACTCAAGAAGATAGAGATTGCTCCCAACACACCTATCCGGCAAGCAATTGTAAGAACTGTTTTTGAGGATGCCAACCAATATATGAAAGACGGAGTACAACTCCGACAGGTTCTGAATGTAATTGATGATCTCAATCTTGCCGACTATGAAGAAAGTCACGCTTTCGGTGAAATTTATGAAAACATACTCAAGGAAATGCAGTCCGCCGGATCTTCCGGCGAGTTTTATACGCCGAGAGCTTTAACTGAATTTATGGCGGAAATAATCAAACCACAGATTGGGGAGAAAATGGCAGATTTTGCTTGTGGAACCGGTGGCTTTATTACCAGTTGGCTTGGAGAACTTGACAAGCGCGTGGTTACTGCTGAAGACAGGGAGAAGTTTAATCAATCCGTATTTGGTATAGAAAAGAAACAATTCCCTTATATGCTGTGTGTAACAAATCTCTTACTCCACGGCATTGATAAGCCATTGGTATTTCATGACAATTCACTGACTAAAGATGTTCTCAACTATACAGAGGATAATAAATTTGACGTAGTACTCATGAATCCCCCATACGGCGGCAATGAGAAATCTGATGTCAAGTCGCATTTCCCATCTGACATGCGAAGCAGCGAGACTGCTGACCTGTTCATGGTACTTATTATGTACCGGTTGAAGAAGAACGGTCGTGCTGCGGTCATTGTCCCAGATGGATTCCTGTTTGGGGCAGATAATACCAAGATTGCTATCAAGACAAAATTGCTGCGAGACTTCAATCTGCATACTATTATCCGATTGCCGGGTAGTATTTTCGCACCATATACCCCTATTGCAACCAACATTCTGTTCTTCAATAACGAAAAGGCAGAAGATTCACCTGTAGATTACTCTACTAAGGAGACATGGTTTTATCGTTTGGATATGCCGGATGGATATAAACATTTTTCCAAAACAAAACCGATGCGTCCTGAGCATTGTAATTCTATTAAAGAATGGTGGAATGACCGTAAGGAAATCATTATTGAGGAAGGAAACGAGAAAGCACGTTGCTATTCAGTCAAAGATCTGATTGACTCTGATTGCAATTTCGACTTATGCAAGTTCCCAAAAGAAGATGAAGAAATTTTGCCTCCAGCCGAACTACTTGCTGATTATTACAAGAAACGGGCAGCTCTTGACCATGAAATAGATAAGACATTGGCCGAGATTCAAAAGATTCTCGGCATAGATATAAAATCGTGTAACTGATAATTGTGAAGTGATATGAAAGATTTGACAATCTCAAACATAGAAAGACAGAATGTACTTAACAATCGTTTCGCGGTCAGTAAGGTACAGGAGCATCTTGATATAGAAGGAATGCTCTTTGATGGAGAATACCGCTTTACAAAAAAAATGGTTGCTGACTTCTATCAAGTTGATACGTCTACAATAGATCGTTATTTGCAATCAAATTCTGATGAGCTGAAGCATAATGGATATATTTTATGTAAAGGTAAACAGCTGAAAGAGTTTAAGTTGGAATTTGCTCACCTTATTAATGAGGCGAGCAAAACAACGCAGCTCGGATTATTTAATTTCCGCTCTTTCTTAAATATAGGTATGCTGCTTACAGAGAGTGAGAAAGCTAAAAAAGTCCGTAGTCTTATCTTGGATTTTGTGATTACGACCATTAATGAAAAGACAGGTGGAGGAACAAAATATATTAATCGTAGAGATGTGAATTATCTTCCTGCCGCAATCACAGAGGAAAACTATCGTAAAAATCTCACTTCTGCCATCAATCAATATGTGGACGGACATCCCACATACAAATATTCTCAAATTACAGATGCCATATACAAGGCTGTATTCAAGGAGAATGCCAAGGAGTACCGGGAAGTATTGAAATTAGACACAAAGGATAATGTTAGGCATACGCTGTATTCAGAGGTGTTATTGGTAATTTCTTCATTTGAAAACGGTATAGGGGCAGCTATCAATGAACGATTCAAGGAAAATGGTGGTAGGAAACTTACTATTGACGAAGTGGAGCGTATTGTAAATGATCTTGCAGAACATCCCATGCAGAAACCTTATCTGAATGATGCCAGAACAAAAATGGCTTCAAGGGATTTCAGTTTCCGGGATGCGTATCATGGTAACATTGCAGACTACCTGCAAGCTGTTACTCCTGAGGAGTTTGAACGGTTTATAGGTGACCAGTCTATTGATTTTGACCGTATTTTAGCGGACAATAAAGATGTACTGAAACGCTTAAAACAGGCAGAGGATGAGTAAGGAAATTATTTACATAGATTACGATGAAGTCTTAAATATCTATGGCAAAATGATTGATGCCAGTAATGGGGGCTTTGAGGGGGTGCGTGATGAAGGCGGTATTCGTGCTGCATTGGATTTTGTGCAAAACGATTTATACTATCCTACTTTTGCCGACAAATTAACCTATCTGATGTATAGATTCTGTTCCGGGCACTTCTTCAATGATGGGAATAAACGTATTGCGCTGACTTTGGGTGCATACTTCTTACACAAAAACAATTACTATTGGCACGCTTGTATCTGTATGCGAACATTGGAATCTATTATTTATCACGTGGCAGCATCGAACATCGACCAAGATTTGCTGCTACGCATCGTCAATAGCTTTTTGACAAGTAAAGATTATGACGAAGAACTGAAAATAGATATTGCCAATGCTATGAGCAAAGGAGAGTTAGGAATACAAGGCGAAGATTACTAATAATTTGATTATATTATGGCTAATATACTTGAAATAATAAAAAACGAAATTGCACAAGACTATTATAAAAACAATTTTCCTAATGATGGTCAACGTTTTGTTGCGTGGTATATGCGTAACATACATCTTTTAGATCAAAGGCAAGCTAAAGATGCGATTACAGATGGAGCAAATGACAAGCAAATAGATGCTGTATATATTGATGAAGACGAGCAAAAAATATATATCGTGCAAGGGAAATACTATCTAGGTGAATCTATTGATGCAACACCTGTGAGAGAAGTTATATCTGCTTGGAGCCAGTTTAGCAACTTAGCCCAATTACAGGAAAATGCTAATCCTAAATTAAAAACCAAAATATCAGAAATAGCAACAGCATTAGAAGATGACTCTTACTGTGTATGTTTTGAATTAATAACAACCTCTATCTTTACGGATTCGGCTATGGATGATATACATTCATTCCAAACCAAATTATCAGAGGAAGATGATGCTGAATTGAATTATAGTACCCAATTCTCCGTGGTTGATAAACAAGGCTTAGAAGATGCTTATAGCTGTGTTATTGAACAAACGAATCCAACTTTAAACCATACTATCAAGCTTGAAGCTGGTAAATATATGACGACAGAATTAGGGGGGGGGACAAGCGTAATAGTTGCAGCCATGCCTTTAAAAGAATGTATAAAACTCCCTGGTATAAAAGATGGATCGTTGTTCCAGAAAAATGTTCGACAAAGTTTAGGTATTAACAATACTGTAAATAAAAAGATCAAGAAAACCATAAACGATCCGAATAAATGTGGTGACTTCTTCTTCTTTCATAATGGAATAACAGCCATTTGTAACAAAATTGAAGAATGTGGCAATGGCGAGTTTAAACTTTATGGATTGAATGTTGTAAATGGATGTCAATCATTGAATACTATTTTAAGTTGTAGTGAAAATGTGCGAAAGCGTAATGATGCTTATGTCCTATTCAGATTCTATGAAATTCCTCAAAGAGATAGAGCAGATTCTATTAGCATTAACACAAACACACAAAGTGCAGTAAAGGCAAGAGATTTACGTAGTAACAGTAAGCAGGTATTGAAACTCAAAAAGGCATATGAAGCAAAATATTCTAATGGATTCTTTGCGACCAAAAGAGGTGAAACCATACCAGCAGACAAGGACAAGCAGTACTGTATAGAATTGTCATATCTAGGTAAGAATCTTACAGCTTGGTACATGCAAAGACCGAATTTATCTTATGGTGAAACTAAGATTTTTGACAAGTATTTCAATACATTGTTCAAGAACGATTATTTGCCAGAAGATGCTTATGCACTGTCGTTTTGGATGAGAAAAATAATGGATTCTTGGACTCAGGAGAACCCATTAGGATTGGAAGAGGAACTGCTAACCATGAAGGCTTATGCTCCATATCATCTTCTTTTTGCCATATCAATGGTTTTTGCAAAGTGTAACAATCAAACAAATGTACCATCACCAAGTGAGTGCTTAAAAGTTGCCTCTGAAAACAATCTTGTTGATAGCATAATTAATATTGCTGCAAACTGTTTAAACAGTGCTATTTCAGCAGAAAAAAACAATTGCGAACAGAACAACAAAAGTTTTATTCCCCAGAATTGGGTAAAAAACAAGAGTTGCAATGCCGGCATTATGTCTGCTATTCAAAATTATTTTTCTTTTCTCCCAACAATGAATAAGGAGATGGATTCAAAACTTAAAAATGGAGTAAAGATAGACTCCAAGTATTTCTCATATAGAGTACAAGCCGAAGATTAATAAATGAACGGAAAGCAATTAAAAAACAGCATACTTCAATGGGCGATACAGGGAAAACTTGTACCGCAAGATCCGAATGACGAACCTGCATCAGTACTTCTTGAACGGATTAGGGAGGAAAAGGCTCGGTTGGTCAAAGAGAAGAAAATCAAAAAAGACAAGAACGAATCTATCATCTATCGTGGTGAGGACAATTCCTATTATGAGAAGTTTCTCGCCACAGGGGAGGAGAAGTGCATTGACGAGGAGATTCCGTTTGCAATTCCAAGTA